>JAOMYS010000070.1 GCA_028372485.1 Rickettsiaceae bacterium
GGAGGTTGGCTCTTTTGCTGAACGAGATTCCGTATAGCTCCCTTAGCGGTCGCTTACGGAATGACAATGGAGGAGAAAATCACTTGTGGAATGATAGTCGAATGTCGCTTACGGAAAGAAAAAGCATAGATGAAAGTTGTACCAAAGGATGACGCAGGACGACGGGCAAATCGTTTACTGGTTATTGAAAGACTGTGTGCGGGCTTTCTAGTCGTTGTCAAAAGATTATGCAGCAACTAGTTTGTCTTTAAGTAATTCTACTAATTTCTCCCTAGAAGCATCTTCTGAGCTTTTTTCAAGAACAGCAATTTCGCAAGCTAAGCGGTTAAGAGCTGACTCATATATCGTTCTTTCGCTGTAAGAACGATCATTATCAACATTTTTATAAAGATCACGTACAACTTCTGCCACAGAGCTAATATCACCCGAATTAATTTTGGTTTCATATTCCTGTGCACGTCTACTCCACATTTTGTTTCCACGCTTTGGTTTGTCGTTTAATATTTTGTATACTTCGTCAATAGATTCTTTATTTGCCGGTTTTCTGAGGCCTACAGTCATAGCTCTCGATACTGGAACTCGCAAGATCATCTTATCATTAGGAAATGAAATTACGTATACGCTGAGTGTTGTTCCAGCAATTTCTTGATTTTCAATTTCTGTGATTTCTCCAACACCATGTGACGGATAAACAACTCTCTCTCCTACCTTGAATGCTAAATCTTGGGACATTATACAGATACCGTTTGTAAATTATGACGGCGGGAAGTGTATCATGTTTTTCAAAAAAGTTAAAGACATAATTTTATTACCGAGTTAATTTTTGCATTATTGTTTTGGTAATAATATTTCTCGTTTACCAGAATGATTTGGCTCAGAAAGAACGCCATTCTTTTCCATTTGCTCTACAATATTGGCAGCTCTGTTATACCCAATCCTCAAGGATCGTTGAATATAGCTAATGGAGGATTTACGCTCTGTTGTAACGATATTTAGCGCTTTGGAATACGTGTCATCTTGATCATCATCGCCATGAAGCATATCAGATTCTATATCGCCAGACGAAGGTTCTGTTATGGCCTCAATATATTCTGGGTCTCCATTTTCTCTTAAAAAATTAGCAACTTTTTCGACTTCTTTATCTGCAACAAAAGGACCATGCACACGTGATATTTTTGCACTGCTTCCCATATAGAGCATATCACCCATGCCAAGTAGTTGCTCTGATCCCTGTTGCCCTAAAATAGTACGACTATCTATCTTAGATGTTACTTTAAAGCTTATTCTGCTTGGGAAATTTGCTTTTATTACCCCTGTTATTACATCAACAGAAGGTCTTTGTGTTGCCATAATTATGTGAATACCTGCTGCTCTTGCCATTTGTGCAAGCCTCTGAACTGAAGATTCGATATCCTTTCCTGCAACTACCATCAAATCTGCCATTTCGTCAACAATTACTACTATGAACGGCATTTTTTTCATATCAATTGATACAGTATCATTTATCGGATTGCCAGTTTCGGGATCAAAACCTGTTTGAATTTTACGCTCTAACTTCTGCCCCCTTTTTAAAGCATCTGCTATTTTTAAATTATAGTTAGTGATGTTACGTACTCCCAGATGTGACATTAACCTATAACGATTTTCCATCTCTTTGACAGCCCACTTTAGTGCTACAACTGCTTTTTTAGCGTCAGTTACCACTGGCGTAATAAGGTGCGGGATATTGTCATATGCGGATAGCTCAAGCATCTTAGGATCGATCATGATCATTTTACACTCAAGAGGGGTATATCTATATAAAATGGACATAATCATTGCATTGATAGCCACAGATTTACCAGACCCAGTAGTACCTGCTACGAGTAAATGAGGCATTGAAGCAAGATCTACTATAAGAGGTTCTCCGCCAAGATCTTTCCCTAAGATAAGTGGTAATGATATATCGTTGCTTTGAAATTCTGCGGAGTGCAATAATTCTTTAAGCCTAAAAAACATTCTTTTTTTATTGGGAAGCTCGATGCCAAGAGCATTTCTACCAGCTATTACAGCAATACGTGCAGAGATCGCAGATAATGACCTTGCGATATCATCTGCAAGACCTATTACCCTTGATGATTTTATCCCAGCAGATGGTTCAAATTCGTATAAGGTAACTACGGGCCCTTCTTTTATATCAATAATTTTTCCATTAATGCCGAAATCTTGTAATACTGATAATAAAGATTCAGCATTCTTATTAAGCTCAGCTTGCGTTTGAGGTTTGAAGCTTTGAGCATCTCCATCATCTAATAACGATATAGGAGGAAGTATTCCGTCACACGATGTTTTGTCCGGAATCTTTGTAGAATTTTTACTTAAAGATGATTTATGCTTTTTATCTAATGAAGATGAAGTAGCAACGTTAATAGAACTAAACTCATCTTCTGGATAATATGCATTACTGGAATCTGATGGTACAAATCTTTGTAAAATTCCGAATTTACCAATTACCTTACCCATAAATCTTGCAATATGCATTACAAGGTTTTTATATGCTGTAACACTAATACCTAAAGAAAGCATAAAGGATATTATGGCTAATCCAACAATGCCATATCCTGCAACAGGATTACTTGGTAAAAAATGGTCAAAGTGTGTCAGCGTGTTGTATAGTGTAATTCCCAATATCCCCCCAGACTCTGATGGTAAATACTCTATGCGTAACTCGCTAAATGCAATACTTGAAAAACATATAGCGATTACCATAGATATAATGCGCAATAATGAATGATTGAGTTTTTGGTAACGGAAGATAATATATGACCAAAACACCATACATATAGGAAGAATAAATGCAGATAGTCCTAGAATTTGATATAGCCCATCTGACAAGTATGAACCAAAATAAAATAAAATATTATCGGGAATATTGTTTGACGACGAGTTAAAAGATGGGTCTGTAGGGCTGTAGGACGCTAAGGAAACAGTCAAGAGTATCGATGCAGATAGTAGCATTAAGGATTGTATTTTGTAATGCATTAAGAATGCCTTTATATAAGCTGTCATCATTACTTATCTATAGCTGGAATTATTTAAAATTTTTAGCATCAATATATTGGAGCGGGTCTTTTGCAACTTTACCATCTCTGATACCAAAATGTAATTGAGGCTTTTGTACTTTACCACTCTTGCCTACATATCCGACAATATCACCTTGATTCAATCTCTGACCTTTGGAAAGTACTATATCTTCCAAATGAGCATATGAGTTTATGACATTGCCTTGATCCGTCTTTATAATGACTAAGTGTCCAAATATCGCATCGTAATCAGCATATATCACTTTCCCGTTTGATGAAGCAAGCACTTTTGTACCTTGTTTTGCAGAGATATTTATTCCTTTATTATTTCCATAATTTGTTTTTTCGCCAAATTTAGATAGGATAGTACCTTGTATTGGAGCTATAAAATCCTCTACATGTACTACAGTATTACTCTTAGTCGCTGCAGGCTTATGTCTAGTTTCCTCCCCCTTTGGCACTTGTGTCTTTAAAATCTGAAACTCCTCTAATTCGTACGGTGCATATATATTATTTAAAGATGCTATTTGATCTATAGTCTGATCATATTTCAAGGCTATATCTTCTATGGTTTCACCTATTTGTACTTCATGATAAATGATTTTACTGTTTTTTTTTATAGGTGAGGGTTCAGGGATGATGCAATCACTGCTATTACGAATTGGATTAATTACTTCTTCGCTTTCTTTCACTGTTTTGACTTCTTCTTGAACACCGCCTAGATTTGAATTTTTGTGATGATATTCAATAGGTGCTGGAGATTTTACAACAGCGCAACTAGACAGTAAAAATAGTAAGATGGTACAAAAGCTACAATTCTTTATCTTCATTCGGTATTTTTTATTCACTTTAGAGTTTGATTATGTAATAAGGTTAGGTCATTATATACTCACATCTACTATTTTTCTATATTAAATGATTTTTCCCTATGCAAAATCATCAATTAGCAATTGCTAGTGACCATGCTGGCATAGATTTAAAGGATGAAATTATCAAATTTCTACAAAAAAAGGGTGTTATTGCCGTTGATTTAGGGGCAAATAACTTTGAGAGAGTGGACTATCCAGACTATGCACATAACCTAATGGAAAAAATTATAGAAGGCTCGGTTGAGCGTGGGATTCTTATATGCGCTACAGGAATAGGCATGTCAATGACGGCTAATCGTAGTTCTGATATCAGGGCTGCGCTGTGTACTACAGAATTTATGGCAGAGCGTGCAAGGCTACATAATGACGCAAACATTTTAGTATTAGGAGCAAAAATAATAAATTCAGATATTGCACTCAAGATTGTAGACACATTTTTAAATACAGAATTTGAAGGTGGAAGGCATGCTCATCGCTTAGCAAAGATTAGCTAAGCTAGTTATTCCGTGAACTCAACTAGATCATCAACGAATTACTTGACATTTATAGGAATTGGCGCAAGCATATGTGCCCATGAATGAGATAAACAAAGCCGCAAAGATAATTCAAGATGGTGGATTAGTAGCATTCCCTACTGAGACTGTTTACGGTCTTGGAGCAGACGCCTGCAACCAAGAAGCATGTCTTAATATCTTCAAAGCAAAAGGAAGAGCTAGTAACAACCCTTTAATAGTGCATGTAGAGTCATTTCAAGATGCTGCTATTCTTGCAGAGTTTAATGATGATGCTATTAAATTAACGCAGTTCTGGCCTGGACCTTTAACCTTAGTTCTACCTAAAAAAGAAAATTCAGAAATTGCGAGTATTGTAACTAGCAACCTGAATACAATAGCCATACGTGTTCCATCTAATAAGATAGCGCTTGAACTAATTAAAAAAAGTAAAACACCTATTGCAGCACCAAGCGCAAATAAGTCTGGAAAATTAAGCCCGACGAACTACGAACATGTGAAGAAGAATTTTGGTGATGATGTTTTTATTTTAAAGTCCGAAGATAATACAGATTATGGGCTTGAATCAACTATTATTGATTTAACTACAAGCATTCCAACTATATTAAGATATGGGTTTATAACTCCAAGTGCAATCGAGTCTGTACTTGGCAAGAAAGTGCAAATCGCTCATAAAGGTTCAAAAGTGAAGGCGCCAGGTATGCTCCATAATCACTATGCCCCAAAAACTCATCTTAGAATTAGTGCCAGATCTTTAAATGATAATGAAATTGGATTAAATTTTGGAAATAGCAAGCTCAATTCGCCATTTACTTTGAATTTAAACCTCAGTAAAAAAGGTGATTTGGCAGAAGCTGCTGCTAATTTATTTAATCACCTGCATATGCTTGATGAATTTGCAGTAAAGAATAATATAAATACTATTGCGGTTGCTCCTATCCCAAATGAGTCTATAGGTCTTGCAATTAATGATCGCCTAAAAAGAGGCGCGGGAATATATTGAGCATGAGTAAAAATAATTTTATATCAGCGTCTATTATCACCATACACTGCTTAATTGGATGTGTTATAGGCGAATTTATAGGTTTAGTTATAGGAGTTACAATTGGGCTTTCTCCTATGAGTACGATGATATTGGCTACCATTCTAGCTTTTATAACAGGAATGCTTCTTGCAATATTATCTGTTGTTAGAAACCATAAGGTTACTTATATCTTAGCTGCAAAAACCGTATGGCTTGGTGAGATCATCTCTATTTC
>JAOMYS010000071.1 GCA_028372485.1 Rickettsiaceae bacterium
CTTTTTAGAGCCGTGCAACAACGCCAAACAACCCCCGCTAGGGAGTTTATACGGAACTCATATAATCAATATACGATATTAATTTGCAAATCTTCTATGGTCAAACCTTGTTTTTGACTACTAAGCTCTTCCACAAACCTAATCTCTTTTGATGATGTTACATTCTTCAAGTCTGAGATAATACTACCTGCAAGATCACTTACCCCCTTAACTTCAACATACTCAATTGGAGCTTTGATTGACAAATTATCTTGTGCTTTTTGCTTTCTAACTAGCTCTAATATATTTATTACGGCTTCTGAGTCATGTATATGCTCATGTAGTTCTTCAGGAACAAAATCAATGTCAACGCTTTGCCAAGAGCCGCGCATATGTACAGATCGTTTTTCATAAACTATGTGATATATCTCTTCTGTAATATGCGGAATAATTGGTGCAAATAATTTGAGTATAACTTTTAACGCATGGTAAAGTGTAACCCTTGCACTTAAGGAAAACGATGAGTCTGATGCATTTTCTCCATAAGCTCTAGTTTTTGTGATCTCTAGATAATTATCACAAAAGAATGACCAGAAGAATTTTTCTACTTTCTCCATTGCATTTGCATATTCATATTTCTCAAATTCTTCAGATACTGCATCTTGTAATTTAGATAATTTATACAAGCAATATTTATCAAACACACAAGAGACTACATCCTGAATATTTGATATATCTGCATCTTTATACTGCTTTGGTATCTCATTAAAATACTGAGAAGCAAATTTAGAAGCATTCCATAATTTATTTACCAAACGCTTTCCATTTTTGAGTACATCTTCAGAATATGCGGTATCTGCTCCTAACTTTGAGCTTGCTGCCCAGTAACGGACAAGATCTGCTCCGTATTCTGCAAGCAATCTTTCTGGCGCCATAATATTACCCTTAGATTTTGACATTTTACTTTTATCTTCTGCCAAACACCAACCGCTGATCATGATGTTTTTCCAGGGCAATGTATTCTCATGCAAATGAGATTTTAGCATCGTGTAATATGCCCAAGTACGCAAGATTTCATGAGCTTGGGGGCGGAGATCAGCAGGAAATAATTTCTTATGGCGATCAATGTCAATTGCAAGATCATCTGTAATACCGCGAGAGTTTAGCTGCGGAGATACTGAACTTGTTGACCAAGTATCCATCACGTCCTTGTCTGCCTCTACCTCACCTTGGCTATACCCTTCTGGAAGATCCTTCAATGGGTCAACAGGGAGCTGATCTGGCCTTGCAAGCACCACCTTACCTTCTTCTCCCGCTCTTTTAGAGTACCATACAGGAAAAGGTACACCGAAATATCTCTGTCTTGAAATACACCAATCAAGGGCTACATTCTGAGTCCACTTATCTAATTTTATCTTCATAGATTCTGGATACCAATTAAGCTCATTGGACTTTTTAAGGAGAGCATCTTTGTGGTCTATAGATTTGATAAACCATTGAGGTGTAGTCAATATTTCTAGCGGTGCACCAGAACGTTCTGCGCATTTTACAGTTTGAATTCTCTCTGTTTGTTTTATCAATAGCCCTTCTGACTTTAGCAATTCAATTGTTTTCTCTCTGGCTGCTACTATTTTTAGGCCAACAATTTCGCTAGCAAATTTCTCAGCTTTTACAATATCTGTGCAATTATCATCAAATTCTATTTGATCAATAGTTCCCCATTTTGTGAAGATGATTTTAGTGGGCAGTTTATGGTTTCTCCACCATATGATATCCGTCTGGTCACCGAAGGTACAGCACATCACAAGCCCAGTACCTTTTTCTGGATCAACCATGTTATCTGCAAGAACGGGTACTCGCACACCGAATAATGGCGATATAGCAAATTTACCTTTTAGCTTTTTATACCTTTCGTCATCTGGATAAAAAAAGATAGAAACGCAAGCAGCAAGCAGCTCTGGTCTTGTTGTTGCGATGGTGATGTCTTCTCCATCTTCTACCTTGAAGGTAATATCATTCATGAAAGTAGTTTTTTCATGATCTTCTATGTCTGCCTGCGCAAGTGCAGTTTGGTCTACAGGATCCCAGAGCATTGGCTGCGAGTCACGGTATACTTGCCCCTTTTGCATCAAATCTAAAAAGGATAATTGAGATATTTTGCACGACACTTGGCTGATTGTTCTATATTCAATGTTCCAATCAACAGAAAGCGCAATGCTATTAAATAGATCACGAAACTTTACTTCTTCTGATTCTATAACATCTTCACAGATCGCTATGAATTTCTTGCGATCCATGCTGTTTGCTCTAACTTTTTTCTTTTTCTCGACGAGGCGTTCTGTTGGCAGTCCATTATCGTCAAACCCCATTGGGTAGAATATATTCATCCCTTTCATTCGCTTGTAACGTGCGATAAAGTCAGTATGAGTATAGCTATATACATGACCTATGTGAAGCTGACCAGAAACTGTGGGTGGAGGGGTATCTATCACATAAGTATTGTCCCTAGACTCACTCTCATCCCATTTATAAATGTTATTTTCTTGCCAAAAATCTTGCCACTTTTTCTCGCTTTCAAGAAACTTATATTTCTTCTGAAATTCACTCATGCTATTGTCTTATGCGTTAGATATTTAAGGAAACTAAAAGATCATATTATAAAGCACTAACAAATGCCAAATAATTTTTTACCTGATAAATTTGTGAGTCTGTTGAAATTAGCTAGGTTTCATAGTCCTACAGGCTACTTACTATCTTTCTTCCCAGCATCTTTTGGTTTGCTACTTGCATATGAGGAAACATCTAATCTGATCTACTTGCCACTATTTTTTGTAGGAAGCATGCTAACACGTTCTGCTGGGTGCATTATTAACGATTTAATCGATAGAGATTTAGATAAAAAAGTTGCACGCACTAAGAATCGCCCGATAACAAGCGGAGCGATTACTACATTAGAGGCCTTAATATTTTTAGCGATATTGCTATCTATGTGTCTTACAATCTTGTTGTCCCTGACAAAAACATCCATCATAATAGGGGTTATCGCATTTTTTTTGATTCTTCTTTATCCCCTGATGAAACGTATCACATATTTTCCGCAAGCGTTCTTGGGAATAACTTTTAATACAGGATGTTTGATAGGATACGCTGCAATTAAGGATGATATATCTCTTAATGCTGTACTTATGTATATAGCATGCGGATTTTGGACAATTGGCTATGACACAATATACGGCTTTATGGATATTAAGGATGATAAGAAGATTGGTATTAAATCAACTGCTATTTTCTTTGAACATAGTAATGTCAAGCTTGTAATAGCTACATTCTACTTACTATTTCTAGGATTTTTTACATTAGCGACTAGAGATTTTTTATCTATATATTATTTTTTCATAATGTTAATTAGCATTGTCATCGTAGTTTGGATAATAATATTCCTAGACATAAATGATCCAAAAAACTGCCTTGTGCGATTTAAGTCAAATAATTATCTAGGATTTTTATTGTTTTTGTTTATGTTACTTGAAAAACTACAGGAACATATTTATATTATATGGTATATATTAAGGTGATAGATTTTATTTTGAGGTATAAAAAATGATTGACTATACAAAAGCATTTGCAGCTAAAGAAAGTAAGGGCTTCGATGCGGGCCTAAAAAATTACATGCTCAAGATATATAACTATATGGCAATGGCACTGCTTCTTACAGGCATTATGGCTTTTGCTACTTTGAATTTTCCACCTCTAATGAATCTAATGTACAATATTGGTCCTCGTGGTGAGTTTATGGGATACTCTATGATGGGTTACATCGTTACTTTTGCACCACTTGGAATTGCGATATATTTCTTCATGGGAATTGGTAGAATGTCTGTGCAATCAGCGCAAATGTGGTTTTGGGTTTACGCCTCTGTGATGGGTATGTCTTTATCCTCTCTAGGTTTGGTATATACAGGACAGTCACTTGCGAAGACTTTCTTTATATGCTCTGCTGTATTTGGTTCTGTTAGCATATATGGATATACTACAAAAAGAGATTTAACCTCCATGGGTTCATTCTTAATAATAGGTCTTATAGGTCTTATCGTTGTTTCGCTTATTAATCTTTTCTTGCAAAGTCCTGCCATTGAGTTTGCAACTTCTCTCATTGGTGTTGTAATCTTTATCGGTCTTACTGCATGGGATACGCAAAAGCTTAAAGCGATGTACTATTCTTCTGGCAGTGGTGAAGCTGGGCAAAAGATGGCTATCAGAGGAGCGTTTACATTATATCTAGACTTCATTAACCTGTTCTTATATTTACTGAGATTCTTGGGAGATAGAAGGTAATTGCAAATTATATTGTAGTATTCAACTGTATATTACACACAAGGAGGATCTGTACTGAGATTCCGTATAGTTCCCTAGCAGTCGCTTACGGAATGACAAGAGAGGCGCATGTAGCTCTTAAGAATACTCGCTTACGGATGACGTAGGGGCTTGGATCACGAACACACATACATGAGCGAGGAAGTAACGCTTAACAATTCAAAATAAATTGACTATATGACTAATCCTACTGCAGCTGCTGTAATCATTGGTAATGAAATATTATCTGGCAGAACATTGGATGTTAACACTCAAGAGATTGCCTTAAGGCTTGGAGAAATTGGTATATCTTTTCTTGAGACTAGAACAATTCCAGATGATAAAAAAATGATAGTTGATACTATCAGAGAGCTTAGCCCTAAATATGATTATATATTCACAACGGGTGGTATTGGCCCGACACATGATGATATCACTGCAGAATCTGTAGCTGCTGCTTTTGATCTTCCTTATGTCAAAAATGAAAAAATATACAATATTATAAAAGAGAATTATGGAACTTTGGGAGAAGAGATAAATTCAGCCAGAGAAAAAATGGCATATGTTCCTGCTGGTTCTGATCTAATTTATAATAATGTTACAAAAATTCCTGGATTTGTAACTCATAATGTTTTCGCAATGGCGGGCATTCCAGAAATTATGAGTGCCATGCTTAACTCCTCTCTTCCTATGCTACAAAAAGGCAAGATTGTGAAATCCAAATCTGTTGATGTCTTTGTTACAGAGAGCAAGATTGCTGATCAATTCTCTAACCTTCAACAAAAATATAAGAATGTTGAAATGGGTAGCTATCCTTTTTCAAAAGAAAGTAAACACGGAACATCTTTAGTTCTCAGATCCTCTGACTATGATTCCTTAGATATAGCTTTTAAAGAGTTGAATCAACTACTGAAGGAGCTAAAACAACAGTAGCCATTGCATTTGTAAAGCTAAAAAACCCCAGAAATCAAAATATGCCCCATACCCCTGTAGTAAAATTCTTTAATACAAAGAATTGTTCAAAACCGTAGCTAGGATTTGCAGTTTCTCATATTTTGCATGATTCTATAGAGCAAATTCATTTATTCTTGATTGCCATTCCTCGCTTTGTATCAATTGGGTATAATCCAACGGTTAG
>JAOMYS010000072.1 GCA_028372485.1 Rickettsiaceae bacterium
TATGCATTCCAAGAAACACCTGAGCTTCAGCGCTATCAAAGATATGATAGCAGATAAGTTTGCAAATGTGCAAGATACTAGAGCTCCAAATGCAAGCAACAGCATAAAAGACACTATGCTATCTGGTTTAGCATGTATGTATTTTCAATCTGATTCGTTATTAGAATTTCAGCGCACTATGGAAAGAAGGGAACAGCGTAATAACTTGCGTAGCATGTTTTCAGTACACAACCTTCCTACTGATCAAGGCATAAGAAATGTAATAGATGAAGTGGATACTGAGGGCGCATTCCGACCAATATTCAAAGACCTGTTTAATAGGTTACAAAGAGGCAAGCACTTAGAGCAATATCAAACCATTGATGGTAAATACCTGCTTAACGTAGACGGGACTCAGTATTTCAGCTCTAAAGATATCAATTGCAAAAAGTGCCTGGTTAGAGGTTCTACAAAGAACCCTTATCATTGCCATCAAGTAGTACAAGGAGCAATAGTTAAGTCTGGCATACGCCAGGTGATTCCCGTTATGCCCGAAGAAATACGCACTCAAGACGGAGATAAGAAGGAAGACTGCGAAACTAATGCATTCAAGCGGTTTCTCAACAAATTCAGAAAAGATCATGATAAATTAGAGATAATCATTAATGCAGATGCGCTATATGCTACAACCCCCGTCATTGAAGCAATTCATAGACACAAAGCTAATTATATATTTAAGATCCAAGATGCCAATCATAAAACATTAATAAAGAACGTCGATTCTACTCAGAAGTCAAAGGTTGAGGTGAGAAGCATCAGAAATAACAAACTAGTTATCAAGTGGGTAAATGATGTTGAATTGTTTAGTAGCACTAAAGCAAGAACCAACTACATAGAAGCTTGGGAGCTAGTGCCTCAAAAAGATGGCACTACTAAAACTCAATATTATGGAAAATGGATTACAGATTTGAAGATCACGGCCGAGAATGCAAAAACTATACTAGACGCGGCAAGAGCCCGCTGGAAAATAGAGAATGAATGCTTCAACACCCTAAAGAATCATGGATATAACATTGAGCATAACTACGGCCATGGCTCTAACCACTTATGCTACAATTTCTATAATTTAACCCTCTTATCCTTTACTATGCATCAAATACATCAATTAACGGATAAATTGTTTCAAGAAATGAGAATGTGTTTTAGTAGGCTTGGACGTATGTGGGAAACGATAAGAAGCACAGCCGAAATGTTATTTTTTTCATCCATGGAGATATTGTGGGAATATGTAGCCCTTAAACGCGACTATGATCCACCTCCGATGTGATTTGTGCATACAAACGAAGGAGGTAAAGCAATAGGAGCATCTACTGCTAACCGCTGGGTTATGCCCGGTTGATACAAAGCGGGGAATAACAATCAAGAATTAAAGGGGTCTGCTCTATAAAATTATATAAAATGCAAGAAATTGCAAATTCTAGCTACGTTTTTGGGCAATTGTTTGTATTAAAGAATTTTACTACAGTGGTATGGGTCATATTTGGATTTGCTGCTGACAAACTACAGCAAATTATTAGTAAGATAGAAAACATCGAGCAAGAAAGGTTAGAGTCCGCTGACCTGCTTAAAGATGTATTCAACGAGGCTAAATCCATGGGTTTTGATATAAAAATTATCAAGCATGTTTTGAAGCTCAGAAAAAAGGACAAGGATGCTCTTGCTGAGGAGGATAGTTTAATTGATTTATATCGTGGCGCACTTGGAGTCTAGAGCAAGATATATCACCTCATTAGCGAGTAAGAACAAAACAAGAGAAGTAAGAAATGACAGGAAGCCAACAAAGATCAGCATTACAACGCCAAATATGGCAAATTGCAAATGATGTTAGGGGCGCAGTAGATGGATGGGATTTTAAGCAGTATGTTCTTGGCACTTTGTTTTATCGTTTTATCAGCGAAAACTTTGCCAGTTACATGGAAAATGGAGATGATAGCGCCAACTACGCAGGACTTTCAGATAGCTTTATCACGCCAGAGCTTAAAGACGATGCAATCAAGGTCAAGGGTTATTTTATATACCCAAGTCAGCTCTTTAAAAACATTTCTAAAACCGCTAATACAAATGAAAGCCTAAATACCGATCTTGTCGGGATATTTACAGAAATAGAAGCGTCTGCAATAGGTTATGCATCAGAGGGTGACATTAAGGGTCTTTTTGCAGATTTCGATACAACAAGCAATCGTCTAGGTAATACTGTTGCAGCTAAGAATAATCGCTTAGCAAAGGTTCTTAAAGGAGTTGCGGAATTAGATTTCGGTGACCTCGATGGAAGTCAGATTGATCTTTTCGGCGATGCCTATGAATTCCTTATCTCTAACTATGCAGCAAATGCAGGCAAATCAGGTGGTGAGTTTTTTACCCCGCAGCATGTATCAAAATTAATCGCCCAGCTTGCTATGCACAAGCAATCTAGCGTCAATAAGATTTACGATCCAGCCTGCGGCTCTGGATCATTACTGCTACAAGTAAAAAAGCACTTTGATGATCGTATCTTTGAAAATGGTTTTTTTGGTCAGGAACTAAACCATACTGCCTATAACCTTGCTAGGATGAATATGTTCTTGCATAACATCAATTATGATAAATTTGCAATAGAACTTGGAGATACGCTAATTAGTCCACGCTTTATCGATGATAAACCTTTTGACGTGATTGTTTCTAATCCACCATATTCAGTAAAATGGATCGGATCAGATGATCCAACGCTTATCAACGATGATCGTTTTGCGCCAGCAGGCATACTTGCCCCAAAATCTAAAGCAGACTTTGCTTTTGTGCTTCATTCCTTAAGCTACTTATCAAGCAAAGGGCGCGCTGCAATCGTTTGCTTTCCTGGTATCTTTTACCGCAGCGGAGCAGAACAAAAGATACGTAAATATCTAGTAGATAATAATTATGTTGAAACAGTAATCTCGCTTGCCCCAAACTTGTTTTACGGAACAACCATAGCTGTAACAATTCTAGTGCTGGCAAAAAACAAGACTGATACCGCTATTCAGTTTATTGATGCAAGTAGTGCAGAGTTTTTCAAAAAAGAAACTAACAATAATGTTATGTATGATGAACACATCCAGAAAATCATGGATATGTTCGATAGTAAGGAAAATGTTACTCACATTGCTGCAACTATATCTTATGACAAGATCGTTGCTAATGACTATAACCTATCAGTTAGCTCATATGTTGAGGCTAAAGACACAAGAGAAGTAATTAATATCACTCAGCTAAATACCGAGATCAATGATACCGTAGCCAAGATTGACTGCTTGCGCGCAGAGATTGATTCCATCGTTGCAGAGATTGAGGCATGAGCGAACAGAGTTATTTGGAGAAATTATTGGATGGCAAAGAGGTTGAGTGGAGGACTTTGGGAGATGTAATAAAATCTCTAAAAACGGGACTAAACCCTCGTAAAAATTTCACACTAAACACACCAGATGCTAAAGGTTACTATGTAACTGTGAGGGAGATACAAAATGGTAAGATAGTATTTCTGGATAAGACAGATAGAGTGAACGATAAGGCATTAAAGCTTATAAACAATCGCTCTAACCTAGAAGTGGGAGATATTTTATTCTCTGGAACTGGTACAGTAGGTAGAATCGCAGTGATTAAAGATTCACCCCAAAACTGGAACATCAAAGAAGGTGTGTATGTTATAAAACCCTCTCGCGAGGTTATTAACCCAAAGTATATTGCTCATCTTCTTAGTTCACAAAAAATAGTACAAGAGTATAGTAGAAAAATAGTTGGATCTCCTGTTATTAGCATACCAATGAGTGCATTAAAAAAACTTAACATCCCCATCCCATGCCCTAGTAACCCCAAGAAATCACTAGCTATACAGGGCGAGATTGTACGAATTTTGGACGCATTTACCTCCCTTACAGCCGAGCTTACAGCCGAGCTTACAGCCGAGCTTAACATGCGAAAGAAACAATACAACTATTATCGTGATCGGTTATTTGATTTTAAGGATGGTGAGGAGGTTGAGTGGAACACTTTGGGGGAGGTAACTCAATACCAACAGCCTACACAATATCTAGTAAAAACAAAAAACTACGATGATGCCTTTAAAACACCAGTTTTGACCGCTGGAAAAACTTTTGTCCTTGGATATACAGACGAAACAGATGGTATTAATAGGGCATCGCAAAAACCTGTGATAATTTTTGACGATTTTACAACCGCTAGTAAATGGGTTGATTTTGATTTTAAAGCCAAATCATCAGCTATGAAAATGATTTCATCTAGTGATGATAAGAGGTTTATTCTAAAGTACGTTTATTATTGTATGAGTACAATGCCTAGCGATCTCGTAGAGGGCGACCATAAGCGTCAATGGATCAGTAATTTTTGTCGTAAACAAATCCCCATTCCATACCCAGGCGATCCTAAAAAGTCGTTAGCCGAACAATCCCGCATCGTTTCCATACTCGACAAGTTCGACGCACTGACAAATTCCATAAGCGAAGGTTTACCTCGTGAAATCAGCTTACGCCAGAAGCAGTATGAATATTACTGTGATTTGTTACTGGATTTTCCTAAACCAGCAGAGGTAAGTGCATGAGCGAACATACAAATACTATCGCAGAATCTAATAGCTTTATCGTTCTTAATAAATACGCGCCGAATTGGAATGAATGCACAAGCTACCAAAGTGAGGGTGATCTGGAGAAAGAGCTAATTCAGGACTTGGTAAATCAAGGGTATGAGTTTCTGCCAAGCCTTAAGTCTCAAGCTTCTATGTTAGACAATGTTCGTATTCAGTTACAGAAACTGAATGATGTATCATTTTCAGATCATGAGTGGCAACGCTTTGTTATAAACTATTTAGACAACCCCAGTGATAGCATTACCGATAAAGCTCGCAAGATTCATGGGGATCATATTCATGACTTTGTATTTGATGACGGGCTTATTAAAAATATATATCTACTGGATAAAAAGAACTTAGCTCGTAATAAAGTGCAAGTCTTGAAACAATTTGAGCAGAAAGGGAGGCATCTTAATAGATATGATGTAACAATCTTGGTTAATGGTTTACCTTTAGTACAAATAGAACTAAAAAAACGTGGCGTTGCTATCCGCGAAGCATTTAATCAAATTCATCGTTACAGCAGGGAAAGCTTTAATAGCGATAATTCACTATTTAAATTCTTGCAAATATTTGTGATATCCAATGGAACTGATACAAGATATTTTGCCAATACCGTCAAGCGTAATAAAAATAGTTTTGATTTTACAACAAACTGGGCAAAAGCTGATAACACACCAATCAAAGACTTAAAGGGCTTTACCTCTACTTTCTTTCAAAAAAGCACCTTATTAAACGTATTGCTACATT
>JAOMYS010000073.1 GCA_028372485.1 Rickettsiaceae bacterium
AAAAAGCTCGCTTACGGAATGACAGCGGGGGTGAAGGCTCACTCTACGGAATGACAAATGGCTTACTGTCATCTCGTAAATTTATTGTAAATCATAGCTTTTAAATCCGTGATTATTTCTTGTTGTAAAATTTCGAGGTAGTGATATAACCTACTCAACTTATTTTAATTAATCTAGGGTTTATTATGTTCAGGAAAAGTATATCATTTTTAGTATGCTCGATAATTGCTGCTACAATTTTGTTCATGTTGTACAACGGTTATGCTCCTAATTTATCTCAACATAAAGTGCAAAATAATGATTTTGGTTATGAGCATGATTTTGCGATAATGAATAAATCTTTTAAGCGTGACCTTGAGCGCAGCGTGATACTCTACAAATCCTTTGAAAAACACTTTCTTAATTTCGAAAATATTCCGTTTTATATTGTCATACCTTCTAGAGACTGGAAATTATTTTTGGATAGGTTTCGTGATCTTAAGTCACGTGAAGAGATCAAAATGGTTCCGGGGTTTATGACAGAACAAGAAGTATTTCAACGTTGTGGTGACGAAGATGTTTCTGATAATGGTGGCTTGGCTCAACAAATAGTAAAGTTATGTTTTGGATCAACAAGAATAGCCAAGAATTATCTTATGATAGATAGTGACAACTATTTTCTTAAGGATTTTGATCCTAAGGTTTTATTCAAAAATGGTATACCTAAAACAATATCGTGGAAATTGCCAGAGTCAGTCATAGAAGATAACAAAAATATGAACTTATCGAGTGCATATGAACCTATTCTAAGAAAACATGATAGAATGAGTGCATATGATATGCATATGTTTATGAAAAATTTATTTGGAGATAAAAGTTCAGAACACCATGGTTTTGTAATCAGTCCTTTCTTATTCAACTCGGATTCTTTATTCAGAATGAAGGAATTTATTCATAAAAAAGGTGGTTATAAAATTTCTCATTTAATAAAAATGATACCATATGAAATGCAGTGGTATGGTGAATATGTCTTGCAACATGAAAAATTTATTCCTGGAAGACCGATATTTTCTCTTATAGGTTCACCTGATGAATGCCATCCAGAGATACCTGATGAAAAATCTTATGGCTTTTGGTTTCAATCTGTGATTTATGCTAAAGATAGCATGACATATAATCCTCAACTTATATATAAAAGACCCAAACATTGCGATGTAGTTAAGGATTAATTATTTTTACTATATCCGCGCGGGTCGTAGTGATAATGCTTGTAAATAAATATAAGACAAAATGAGATTTATATTAATACCAGCTTATATCGGCGTTATTCTTGCTTTTACTCAAACCTTAGCATCAGATTATCCAAAGTCTCGTACTGAAAGAGAAATGGATAAAATGGGTTCATTGCTTGAAGGTGAAGGGATAGTATTTAGACCATTCAAGGAAAAGAGTACATCTACAAAGACTAAAACTGGAAGTGCTAATAAGTATCTTTACAACTCAGCCCTTGGTGAGCTGAAAAACTTTCCTCTATCATCCAGCGATGCTACTGGTGGAACTATCATCACTGATTGGTATAATGTAAAAGATCAAAAAGGTGTAAAGCGTAAAATTACCATATATATAAAAGGTGATGTCATATCTCCCGAGACGCTAGAAGTAGTAGTGTTTGAGCACAATAAGAATGGCAATCAATATTCAAGTACAGATAGTGATAAGCTAAAAGAGATTTCTTCTAATTTAGAAAGGGAGATTATTAGAAAAGCACGTAAGATGTATATAGATTCTAGAAAAGAAGATTAAGGTTTGTATGAGTGAAATTAATGACTCTATTTTAGAGATTGAACAAAAATGGCAGAAAGTATGGCATGAGAATAATGCTTTTGTAGCAAGCAATGATTCTGATAAGCCAAAATATTATGTGCTTGAAATGTTCCCCTACCCTTCTGGTAAAATTCATGTTGGTCATCTTCGTAATTATGCAATAGGAGATGTTGTTTCCCGCTACCTAAGGGCTAATGGTTACAACGTCCTTCACCCTATGGGTTGGGACGCTTTTGGGCTTCCAGCTGAAAATGCTGCAATCAGTAATAATACTCACCCAGCTGATTGGACTTATAAAAATATTGATCTAATGAGAGAACAGCTAAAAGGAGTTGGTCTTGCATATGATTGGAACAGAGAATTTGCTAGTTGTTCTTCTGATTACTACAAACATGAGCAAAAATTTTTCTTAAAATTACTGAAAAAAGATTTGGCTTATCAAAAAGAATCCTCTGTGAATTGGGATCCTGTTGATAATACAGTACTTGCAAATGAGCAAGTTGTTGATGGCAAAGGCTGGCGCTCAGGTGCTGTTGTTGAAAAAAGATATTTGAAACAATGGTTTTTAAAAATCACGGATTATGCTGATGAACTCTTAAACGATATAGATACGCTGGATGGTTGGCCAGAAAGCGTAAAAACAATGCAAAAAAACTGGATAGGAAAATCAGAAGGTGCTAGTTTTTACTTTAAAGTCCATAATGGATTGGATGAAAAAATAAAAGTATACTCCACAACTCCAGAGGCTATCTTTGGTGCAAGCTTTGTAGCAATTGCTTATAATCATCCGCTAGTTAAAAAAATTAAAATTACTCCGGAAATTCAAGGGTTTATAGATAGATGTTCTCATAATTCTACATCAGAATCTGACTTAGAAAAGGCAAAAAAGGAATGCGTGTATACTGATTTGCATGTAGTTCATCCATTTGATACGGACATGAAATTACCAGTCGTTATAGCGAATTTTGTATTGATGGATTATGGCACGGGTGCAATTTTTGGTTGCCCTGCCCATGACCAGCGTGACTTTGAATTAGTACAAAATACTAAAGGGTTACACTTAATACAGATAGCAGAAAGTGAAAAAGCTGATGATAGCAGGGTTGATCTTGCCAATCAGGCATTTATCTATGATTTACAAGATAAGATGATTAACTCGGATTTTTTGAATGGCTTGACTGTTTTCGAGGCAAGAAAAAAAATCATCGATGAATTTGAAAAATCAGGCAAAGGAACTAGGGAGGTGAATTATCGCCTTCGTGATTGGGGCGTATCAAGGCAGAGATATTGGGGATGCCCTATTCCTATCATCTACTGCGATTCTTGTGGTATCGTTCCAGTTCCAGATGAAGATTTGCCTGTTGAACTCCCAAAAGATATTGATTTTAGCGGAGCTGGAAATCCGCTTGATAGACATAAGAGTTGGAAACATGTAGATTGCCCAAAATGCGGAGATACAGCTATCAGAGAGACTGATACTTTTGATACTTTTTTTGAATCATCTTGGTATTTTACAAAATTTTGTGACTCTAATGCTGAGGACATTACAGATAAGAAATCATGTGATTATTGGCTGCCAGTTGACAGGTATATAGGCGGTATTGAACATGCGATCTTGCACTTACTATATGCTAGGTTCTTTACCAAAGCTATGGCTGACCTTGGTTACGTAGATGTACGAGAGCCTTTCAAGAGCCTTCTTACTCAAGGAATGGTGCTTCATGTTACTTATAAGGATAAAGATGGGGGGTGGGTATACCCCTCTGATGTTATAAAAAAAGGCAATAAGTTTTTTCATGTTAAAACTGACGAAGAAATATTTGAAGGGAAAATAGAAAAAATGAGCAAGTCAAAGCTCAATGTCGTTGATCTTGAACATATGCTAAAAACACACGGTTCTGACGCTATTAGAATGTTCGTACTTTCTGACAGCCCAGCAGAGAAAGATTTAGAATGGTCTTCAACTGGTCTTGATGGATGCAAAAAATTTATCTTGCGACTTACCTCTCTAGTAGAAAAATTAGTTGATGAAGGGAAAGGTACTAACGCTACTAGTACTGCTACTAAAGAAACTCAGAACAAAAAATTACAAGCCTTAACCCACTCTACTATAAAGAATGTATCAGACGATATCACTCATTATCGCCTGAATAAGGCTATTGCTAGAATCCGTGAATTATATAATGCTATTAGTGATGAACTATCTCTCAAGAACCATGATAATGAATCTATCATAGAAGGTGTATCTGTTATTATTCAGCTTCTAAACCCTTTTATTCCTCATATTACAGAGGAATTATGGCAGAAGTTAGGCGATTCAGTTCCGTTATATAAAACCTCTTGGCCTAAATTTGATGAATCAAAGATCCAGTCCAGCACATATACCATGGCAATACAGGTGAAGGGTAAGCTCAGAGCGACACATGAATTTTCTGAAGATACTTCAGAAAATGAGATAAAAAAAATTGCAGTAAATATTCCATCAGTTGCAAAGCATATAGGTGGTGCTGAGATAAGGAAAATAATTATTGTGCCCAAGAAAATAGTGAATATAGTGGTTTAATATAGAGAATGCGTATTGCAAGATTCATTGCTAAGAGTGGTTTATGTTCAAGAAGAGATGCAGAAAGATTGATTCTTGAAGGTAAGGTGTCGGTTGATAGAGTTGTTATAAACAGCCCAGCGCTTAATGTATCAGAGCATAACGTCATTACTGTTTCTAGTAAAAAAATTGAGAAAGCCCAAGAAGCTAAAATGTGGCTGTATTATAAGCCTGTAGGTCTTATCACTACTCATAAAGATCCACAAAATAGGCATACAGTTTTTGATGCGCTAAAAGACAAATTACCAAGCAGGGTTATCTCTGTTGGAAGGCTAGATATCAACAGCGAAGGATTACTTCTTCTTACGAATGATAGTGATATAGCACGTTACTTCGAATCTCCTAAAAATAAGGTAGAAAGAATATATAAGGTCAGAGCCTTTGGAGCTAGCAGGCCAATCAATATTCAAAATAAGAAAATAGTAATTGATGACATTATCTACAAACCAAAATCAATAAAGTTAATAAGCAAAAATGGTGCTAACTCTTGGTATGAGGTAATACTAACTGAAGGAAAAAATAGGGAGGTTAGAAAAATCTTTTCTCATTTCGGTTTTGAAGTGAATCGCCTAATTCGTACAAAATTTGGTCAATATGAGCTAGGTGATATGAAGCCAAGTGAATATCGGATGCTGAAGTTACCTTGAATTTTTGTGTTGTTCTCCCCAATAATTATAGAAATAGCATCACTTGCGTAGATCTGAGGCGTTGCTCGTACTGCCTCACAAGAATCTAGCTTCTCCCGTGAATTTGGGTATACCATGCAACTTTCTCAAGCCTGTCATCATTGGTAAATTTGAGTATTACTATACGAAAAAATCCTCTAGGCCTGTGTCATCCCGTAAATTTGCAGCACGTATAGTGCAAGAATTATACGGGATCTCTGTAAGCGTCATTTTCTCTGCGCTCTATGATTCAGCTAAATCGCTTGTACCTAGGTTGTATGGAAGGATTGCACGTAATTCTTCTTTATTTTTGGCT
>JAOMYS010000074.1 GCA_028372485.1 Rickettsiaceae bacterium
TATTCAAAATACATTATCCTCTTGCTGCGCTAAAGAAATCACTAAAACAAATAGTTTTTACGCTCATGTTAAAGGAAATACTAGATTCTGCTAGAGAAAAAATTAGCCTAACAACAACCATTAAAGAATTACAAGATGCTCGTGTTGAATTTTTAGGCAAGAATGGTCTTATCACACAAGAGATGAAGAAGCTTGGATCAGTTTCCGCTGAGGAAAAAAAGAAGTTAGGACAAGAAATCAATAAGGTAAAACAAGAGTTACTGTCTCTAATTGAAGAGCAAACTCTAGCTATAGAAAAAGCAGAGCTAGATAAAAGGCTCAAGTCAGAAAAGCTAGATTTAACAATTCCATCAAGACCAGAAGTAACAGGTAGTATCCATCCCATCACACAATGTATGGAGGAGTTAATTCAGGTATTTTCTAAATATGGTTTTGATATTAAAGATGGGTCAAGCATAGAGGATGATTGGCATAATTTCACCGCATTAAACATTGCAGAGAATCATCCAGCAAGACAGATGCATGATACGTTTTATCTAAAACAAAAAGATGGTGAGAACAAATCAAAACTACTTAGAACACATACTTCTCCTATCCAGATTAGAACCATGGAGAATGAAAAACCACCATATAGGTTTATTGCTCCAGGTAGGACTTATCGCTCTGATTCTGATATGACTCACACACCTATGTTTCACCAGATAGAGGGTCTTGTAATTGATAAAGATATTCATATGGGGCATTTAAAATATGTCATTATTGATTTCATCCGCACGTTCTTTGAACAGCCGAATATAGAGATACAATTCAGACCAAGCTTCTTCCCTTTTACTGAACCATCAGCTGAGGTAGATATCAAAATGAATAAAGGAGATAAATGGCTTGAGGTTTTAGGGTGTGGAATGGTTCATCCTAACGTTCTGAAAAATGTAGGCATTGATTCTGAAGAATACCAAGGATTTGCCTTTGGTCTTGGGGTAGAACGTTTTGCTATGCTTAAATATGGCATTGAAGATTTGAGACAATTTTTTGATGGAGATATGAGATGGCTTTCACATTATAATTTTTCATCTCTTGATACACCTTCACTTGCAGGAGGGCTAACACGATGAAATTCACATTGTCATGGTTAAAACGATTCTTGGATACTAATGCAAATTTAGCTAAAATAACACATAAACTCACAATGATTGGGCTTGAGGTAGAGGATGTGGAAGACCACAGCACTAGCCTTGCTGATTTTGAAGTAGCAGAGATTATCTCTGCAGAAAAGCATCCAGATGCGAATAAATTGCAAATATGCAAAGTAAGGACGCTATCGGAAGAGCTACAGATCATATGTGGTGCACCAAATGCAAAAGCAGGAATCAAAGTAGTACTTGCAAAGGTTGGTACATTAATACCTAACGGAAATTTTAAGATCAAGAAGGCAAATATCAGAGGCGTTGAGAGCTGCGGCATGATGTGTTCTGAAGATGAGCTAGGCATAGGAAAAGATTCATCTGGTATTATTGAACTAACCTCTGATGCAGTTATAGGAAAATCAGCATTAGAATATCTTGGCCTTGATGACCCTGTAATTCATATTAACATAACTCCAAACAGAGCGGATGCGCTTGGTGTGTATGGTATAGCACGTGACCTTTCTGCCGCAGGACTCGGAACTCTTAAAACGCTTGAAATGCCTAGTATTAAAGGTGACTTTACAACCAATTGTCAATTGCAGATAAAGGATACGAAAGCTTGCTCTTTCTTTTCTATTCGTGAGATTAAGAATCTGAATAAATGCGAGTCGCCTAAATGGCTGCAGCATTACTTGCAAAATATTGGTGTTGGTTCAATCTCACCATTAGTGGATGTAACAAATTATATCTCCTATAGCTTCGGGCAACCGATGCACGCATATGATGCAGATAAAATTGGAGACTCCCTTGTAATTGAGACTTTGGAATCAGATGCTTCATTCCATGCTCTAAATGATAAAGATTATACTCTAAAACAAGGAGATCTTGTAATCGGGAATAAAAAAGAAATACATTGCTTGGCGGGCATCATAGGCGGGAAGAATAGCGCATGTAACAGTAATACCAAAAGAATTATTTTAGAGGCTGCACATTTTAATGCGGATCATATTGCAAAAACTGGAAGAAATATTCAGATTGAGACTGACTCGAGATATAGATTTGAACGCAATGTAGATAAAGAATTTACGTTAAAAGCACTAGATATTGCAACGCAGCTAATAATAGCTATCTGCGGAGGGGAAGTTTCAAATACTACATCATACGGAGATTCCACTCTACCAGAAAGAACTATAGATTTCCCCGTAGATTTTCTAAAATCTAGAACAAATATGAAATTACCAGCTCAAGATATTTCAGAACTTCTATCTAAACTAGGTTTTATATGTAATGTTCAGGAAGAATCTATAAATATTACAATTCCAAGTTGGCGTTATGATGTTTCTATCAAAGAAGATATTGTTGAAGAGATAGTACGGATTTATGGATATGATAAGCTACCAGAGACTCCTCTTCCACATATCAATCAGTCTAGGATCATTCCAAAAGACCAAAAACTAGTGTCTGATATAAAACGCATACTGGCAAGTGCTGGTCTTACAGAAACTGTTAGCTGGTCATTTACAGACAGCAAGAAGGCAAAATATTTTACAAATGAATTAAAGGATGAACTCACATTACTTAATCCAATTAGTTCAGACCTTAACTATATGCGTCCGTCTATCTTGCCGAATCTTATTTCATTTGCGAGTAATAATATTAATAGATCACTTCACGACTTATCTATGTTTGAAGTAGGACCTATTTTTGAAAATGATGATGAGAAAGTAATTGTTAGTGCAAGTGGTATTCGTACTGGCTTTAATATTTCACAAAATAGTTATGAGAACAGACGAAAATTTGATGTGTTTGATGCAAAATCAGATGTTGTAGAAATACTAAATCATGCTGGGCTAAGTATTGATAAATATAAGATTGCAAATGATGCACCAAGCTATTATCACCCAACTAGGTCAGCTAGCATATATCTTGGCAAGAACTTGCTTGGGCATTTCGGGCAAATTCATCCTTCTATATTGAAAGAGTTTGATATTAGCACTGACATAGTTGCTTTTGAAATCTTGATATCAAATCTGCCAGTAGGAAAAAATAAATACGGAAAGAAGCCATCATTTATTACTTCTAACTATCAGATGATTACTCGTGATTACGCATTTATCGTTGAGGATAACCAGCCAGTAGGCGAGCTCTTGGCATGTATCAGAAATATTGACAAAAAATTGATAAGATCAGTGAAGTTATTTGATATCTATTCTGGAGATAAGATAGAACACGGCAAGAAATCAATTGCACTATCTGTGAATATTCAAGACGATAATAAAACTCTGTCTGAAGATGATATCTCCTCTTTACATGCTAGCATTATAAAGGGTGTAACAGAGAAATTTGGTGCAACTCTAAGAGATCAGTAGAGTTGATTTACTCGAATCTTTATAATCCTATAAATTTCTATGCTTTAGGGATCTCATATAACTCGCTAGAGAGCTTGTTTACGAGATGACATTGAGGAATAATAATGCCTCAAATTTATACCGATGACAAAGTGGACTATAGTAACTTTTTAATTTTTCCTTCTAGCCTTTTTATTACCCTCGTGGTAATAATTTCTGTTCCTAGCAATGCGAGTGTAAGAAGCATTATTAGATGATGACTTCATACATATTTTCGAACATAAGCAAGAAATTAAAGCTATACAAGAAAATGCTAAAGCAGAAAATATTGATGCTAGCATATAACCACTTGTGCTTGCTAGATATATGGTAGTTAAGCATATTATTACAAATAGAAGCACGGTAAAAATACGCCCACTTTTCATTGCCTTAGAGTAGCTTTCTATGGACGCAAGATCCATTTTGTGTCTATGCTCCTGCTCTTTTTTTGACATATCAAATAGTTTGTCAAAAGTGCCCGGATACAGTTCCTCATACTTCTCGATCATATCCACAGGCGGAAGTGCATGATTATACTTTCTGCCCATAAGATCAATATCACTACGCCTCGTATTATGCGGTTTGCTATAGCCTTTATTTAAACGATTTTTGTCAAAAAATTTTTTAGTTTCTTTCATATGTTTTTCTCAATTTTTCATATGCCAAAAGCATATCCTGCTCCTCTTTGCAAAAATATTCTGAAATATCACGATTACTCGTTTCTTTCTGCGATATTGCCCCTAATTGGAATACGCTGAGAAATCCTGAGTAGAAGTATTTTAATTTTTGCCTGTCAAACATTTTAGACTTTTATAATATCATATTCGGGGATATGTGGTTCGCCCCGGAAGTTTACTGCATTATTAAAATAATCGCAACATGTTCTAAAATTTTTGTCACAAGAAGGTATTAATATAATTTCCTGATGTTGTGTGAAATTGAATTTTATTCTATTGATAATTTCGATATTATTTCCTCTATGCGATATAATCTCAAACTTATATTCTTCCTCAGAATCTTGTTTCTTTGTTATAAGATTGCCATTTTGAAAATACCCATCATCATATCCTTCTATATCGCAGGTTAGTATGTTACCTTTAAAGCCTAGTAATCTACAAGCCACTTCATAATCGCTAATATTGATTTTGCACTTAGTATCGCCAAAATTTGCTCTACATGTTTTACTAAAAACTTGCAACAAGGATTGGTTATATTTTATTGCCTCGGGTTCACATTTTATTTTAAATTCAAGGTCGTATACTTGATATTCCGTACAAATATACGTGACAAAGTGTCGATATAATGCTCTAATTGAATATATAATCTTTATAGAAGAACCTTTTATCTCATCCTCTTTAGTAATACCCAGTGAATCAAAAATACCATGCAAAAGAATATGATTTTCTGCAGAGTCATTGAACTTCCCAGATAATAAATTCAAGCCCGAATAAGGAAGATATTTCCGCCCTTCATATACGATATTGTCATTTGATGAAGTGAGGTAGAGCTGTTTTTTATTTTTAAGATCTATATGAAATAAATATATCAAATTTTCTTTTACTGTGCTCATTCATAAACCTCAATTAATTCTACATCATCTAGAGCTATGGTGTTATCCTGATTGAAATGATATTGAAAATCATCATTCACAAATCTTACTGCTACATCAAATTCAAAACTGGCAGATAGTGTTTCATCATTCGCTATAGGATTGACCAAGCGAATCATGCCTGTGTTTATATCTATAAATTCCGGTGCAATAAGTTCATCATTTGCTTTCCATAATTTTAC
>JAOMYS010000075.1 GCA_028372485.1 Rickettsiaceae bacterium
TGAATTTACATAGAAGGAAGCGATAATGCCAATTTTACAGTGGTTAGATAGGGATAAGACAATAAAACAAGCCAATCATTCTCCGTATAGATTACTTAAGCCTGACTATAACATCTCATACGGTGACCAGGATTCACAGAACATGCTGATTCAGGGTGACAATCTTGAAGCCCTAAAGGCTTTACTGCCCTATTATGCAAATAGAGTAAAATGCATCTATATTGATCCACCTTATAATACAGGAAGTGCCTTTGAGCATTATAAGGACAATTTAGAGCACTCGCAGTGGCTAGATATGATGTATCCGAGGCTAGAATTACTTAGGGAGCTTTTGGCAGAGGGCGGAAGTATTTGGATTTCAATAGATGATGATGAAGCTCATTATTTAAAAGTAATTTGCGATGAAGTTTTTGGAAGAAAGAATTTTGTAGCTAACGTAGTTTGGCAAAAAAAGTATTCTCCTCAAAATGATGCCAAGTGGCTCAGTGATAGTCATGACCATATTCTTTCCTACGCTAAGAACAAAGAAATATGGCGACCAAACCATCTTCCCCGAACAGAAGCGATGGACAATCGCTATAAAAATCCCGATAATGACTCACGTGGTTTATGGCAATCAGGCGATCTATCTGTAAAAAGAGAAACAATAAAAGATATTTATCCAATAACCACTCCATCTGGAAGAGCTATACTCCCAACAAAGGGTAGAAGTTGGGTTGTTTCAAGAGAGAGATTTCAAGAATTAATGTCTGACAGTCGCATATGGTTTGGCAAAGATGGTAATAATGTGCCGAGAATCAAACAATTTTTATCTGAGGTAAAAGATGGTATCACGGCAATGACCTCGTGGTCATATCAGGAAGTTGGTCATAATCAAGATGCAAAGAGGGAGGTAAAGGAAATTCATCCAACAGAAGTATTCGCCACCCCAAAACCTGAAAAACTCATCCACAGAATCCTAACCCTAGCAACAAATAAAGGAGACCTAGTCCTCGACTCATTCCTAGGCTCTGGCACAACTGCAGCAGTAGCACACAAGATGGATCGTCGCTATATTGGGATTGAAATGGGAGAACATGCAAAAACGCATTGCGCTGCCAGGTTGCAAAAAGTAATTGACGGTGAACAAGGTGGAATTTCAAAAGCAGTTGAATGGCAAGGGGGTGGTGGTGGTTTTCGTTTTTATCATCTTGGCGAGACTATTTTTGACAAAGATGGACGGATAAACAAAAATATCAAGTTTGAGCATTTAGCTGCTCATATCTGGTTTTCCGAGACCAAAACTCCAATTGTTAGTAAAGACAAATCCCCTCTTATTGGCATTTACAATAAGACTGCTTATTATTTACTTTATAATGGAATATTAGGTGATAAAAGCGTATCGGGTGGAAATGTTCTAACTACAAAAACTTTAGACGCTCTTCCTAAATATAATGGTAAGAAAGTAATTTACGGGGAAACAACCCGTCTTAGCAGTTTACGCCTAGAGGAAAATCAAATAACCTTTAAGCAAACGCCATATGATATAAAAGCTCGGTAATATTAATGCAGTTAAAGAATTATCAAAAGCAGTGTCTTGAAGCACTTAGTGAATTCCTTGAATTATCTCGTCTTCATGACGTTCAATCTGCTTATAATGAAATTCAACGCAAACGTTATAATGGTAATAACTACAAGCCGTACCAACCCTTAGATCAGTTAGATAACGTTCCATATATTTGCCTTCGGATTCCAACAGGTGGTGGTAAAACACTACTATCTGCTCATACAATTAGTATTGCAAGGCAGTCCTTCCTTGAAAGACAAAACCCTGTAACGCTATGGCTTGTGCCAACTAACACTATTAAATTACAAACATTAGAAACTCTACAAAACCCTAAGCATCCAAATTATCATGTTTTAGAAGAGGCATTTGACGGTAGGTTTAAAGTATTTGATATTGCTAATTTTAGACAAATTAGACCCCAAGATATATCCGATTCTGCTTGTGTAATAATATCTACTTTTGCATCACTGCGTGTTGATAAAACCGACGGACGTAAAGCTTATGATCACGACGAAAACTTAGAGCCTCATTTTAGTGTAATTCCAGCTTACGCTAATGGAATGGAGAAGCACGACAATGGAGCAATAAAGTTCTCTTTTGCTAATCTTTTGAATTGGCAAAAACCTTTGGTAATTGTAGATGAAGCGCATAACGCTAAGACCCCCTTGAGCAATGAAGTTCTAAAGAGGGTAAATGCCTCATGTGTTATCGAGTATACCGCAACGCCTGCCAAGAATAGTAATGTAATTATCTCGGTATCCGCTTCGGAATTAAAGGCAGAGGAGATGATAAAGTTACCCATTATTCTTTCTGACCCTAGCTCTTGGGAACAAGCAATAGTAAATTCAATTCAAACTAGACAGAAATTAGAAGATATAGCTAAAAAAGACAAGAATTACATCCGCCCTATCGTTCTTTTTCAAGCTCAAAACAAAGATCAAGAAATAACCGAAAAAGTTTTAAAAGATTATCTAATTGAAAATGAAGGGATACCAGTAGAACAAATAGCAATTGCTACAGGGGGTAAAAAAGAATTAGATAATATTGACCTACTTGACCCAAATTGCCCAATTCGTTATGTGATTACCGTACAGGCATTAAAAGAAGGCTGGGATTGCCCTTTTGCATACGTTCTATGTTCTGTTGCAAATACCAAGTCAGAAGGATCAGTAGAACAATTACTTGGTCGGGTACTTCGTATGCCCTACGCAGAAAAAAGAACTGAGAATGATTTAAACAAAGCATATGCTTATGTTTCTTCAAATAGCTGGACTCATGCAGTAAGTAAGATGCATGATAAACTAGTTAATATGGGTTTTGAAGAACAAGAAGTTGAAGATTTTATCTATACTCAACCTTCTTTTCCAGTAAGTAGCGGAATCAAAGAACCATTTACAGTTAGTATAAAAAATAAACCTGATCTATCAACGCTTGAGCCACTCATGCTTAGTTGTTTAAGTATTACCGAGCATTCTGAGAATAATTACGAAATTAGGGCTAAGAATGGAATAGATAGCAATTTTGCAAAAACATTTATAAGCTCTATAAAGGATAAAAAAGACAAGGCGGAAGTAGAGTTAAAGGCAAAACTTTACTTGAAAAGCTACTTGCCAAACTCCTCTCCATCAGAGAAAGGGGATGCATTTATTATACCACAATTATGTCTGAATATTGATGGCATTATAGAGCTTGCAGAGCCTGACTTATACCTTGATAAGAATGGATGGAACTTACTTGATTACAGTGCGGTCTTAACGCAAGATGAATTTACCATCAATGAACAAGCAAAGCAGTATGCGCTGGATATAGCGGGCAAAAAGCTTGTGGTGAAGTTTTTGGATCATCCAGAGCAACTTAGTTTTGAGGGTATTACAACTGAATGGACTGATATTGACCTTTGTAGGTGGCTTGATAGAAAGCTCAAAGCATACGACATCAAACAAGAAGTCCTTTTGGAATTTTTACGCCTTTCCATACAAAATCTACTAAGGCGAGACAACTTAGATTTAGCTCAATTATTGCGTGGGAAGTATGTTCTTGAAAAAGTCTTAAGGGAGAAGATTAAGCATTACAGACAGGAAGCTTCTAACAAGGGTTACCAGTCTTGTATGTTTAGCCATGAGTCAATTGCCACCATTGACTCTAAAAACTTTTCCTTTTCATTTGATCCAAGTAATTATCCAGCAAATTCTTTGTACCAAGGCAAGCTAAGTTTCGGTAAACACTATTATTCACGTATTGCATCGATGAATAACGAAGAAGCTAACTGTGCTTTTCTATTGGATCAAAATCCTCATATAAAATATTGGGTTAGAAACCTTGAGAGAGATCCTCGCCATGCATTTTGGCTACCTACTGCAACTGATAAATTTTATCCTGATTTTGTGGCTCAACTCAATAGCGGTAAAATCTTAGTTATTGAGTATAAGGGGCAGCATCTTGATGGGTCGGACGCAAAAGAAAAGGAGATGATCGGTAAGGTATGGGAAGAAAAGTCAGGAAATATATTTCTAATGGCTTGGGCAAAAGATCAAATGGGAAATAACTTGGAGCGTCAGATTAATAATTGTCTGGGTACTAACAAGTAGATAAAAAAACTAATCCAATACAAGAGTTAGAAGTTAAGTGGTATAGAAAATAATTTTAGATAAAAAAGTGATGTAGATATGATTAGAAAGATATGGAGTGCATTACCCCAGATGCAATTACAATATGCTCATTTGATAAATGATGCTATGAACAGATTCTCACAGGAAATTATTGATTTTGATAATTTTGAAGATAAAGACTTAGCAAATGAAGGTTCGCATGAAAAAACTATAGATGTACTTTCCAATACACTAAACGACAAAGAGTATAAAAGATTTGAAAATACGGCTTTAGAGTTTTGTATTACAAATGATTATATTATCAATGGTAAAAGATGGAATTGCGTTGAACATTTATTAGAGTATCATGATCAATTGTTTACAAAGGAAGGGTCTAAATACTTAAAAGCACTGAATAACTCGTATGTAAGTATTTATAGCGTCAATTTATCAAAAGACGGGGAATGCGCAGAACTTTCTAATATGTTACAAGAAAACGAGGTAGCAACTATTTCTGGCAAGAAAAAAATATCAGAGTTGAAGAATCATAAACTGATAGCCACCCGTGTTCTAAAAATAGAAGCAAAAAATAAAGTGATATACAAGACATCAGATACTTTACTGCCACTTACAAAAGAAGTAGCAGAACAAGCAATTCATATTATTAGTTTTATAATGCCACAAATGAAGGCATCTAGAGGCAAGGCTTTAACCGATAATGATAATTTGCTGTGTAAAAAAATGATGTTAAAGGAAATATTAGAGCAATGGTATTTGCATACAAAAAGCAACGAGCCTGTCTATCACTAGATTGATAAGGGTGACCAAAAAAGAAAAAACATAATCTAGTTCCCTCTTAATACGCAAGAGAGATATATACAAAGTACCGTTATAATTTTAGACCTAGCTCTAATGGCAATACAAAAGATAATATTTTTAGCTTCTAATTTAAAGAACAATCGGCTTAACAAAAAAACTAAAAAAAATTTGTATCCCTTGGGCAATAGGTAAAATTTCCAATATATTTGAAGAAATTGAAGAATATGACCTCCGAGATCCTCGTTATATTAACAATCTAAATAAA
>JAOMYS010000076.1 GCA_028372485.1 Rickettsiaceae bacterium
ATTAAGATTGAGTTGTATCTTATATTACAAAACAGCAGTTTTTTATGGTTTTCAATATTGATGTTGCAATAGTCGTATCGTTTTTATTATTAACTCTGTATCTAGGCGTTAAGCATAGTAAAGGAGTTAAAACAATAGAAGATTATGCCTTGGGTGGAAGAAACTTCGGAACTGTCGCACTCACCTCAACAATAACCGCCACTGCTGTTACTGGTAGTTTATTCTTTTTCACGTTAGAAAAAACTTTTACAGATGGGTGGCTGTGGATTTTCGTAACAATAGCTGCATCAATAGAACTTCTGATGTTAGGAGTGTTTGTTGCTCCACGCATGCAACCTTTTTTATCTGACATGACTATAGCCGAATCACTTGGAAGGTTGTACGGTAAAAACCTACGTATAATTGCTTCTATTTTAGCAATAATAAGTGTTATGGGTACGATTGCGTTACAGTTCAGGGTATTCGCAAGAATATTTGAGAGCTTAGTGGGCTGGAACAATGAAATCATGGTCGTTATTTCCGGCTGTATAGTTATATTTTATTCCTGTTTGGGAGGGGTTCGAGGAGTTACATTTACTGATATATTGCAAGCAATAATGTTTTGTTTTGCTATACCATTTGTCACTATAACTATATGGGATTTTGCCTATTTTGAAAACTTAAATGTATACGATAATTTACAGAGGGGAAACTTTTCATTATCTAAGGTTCTTGACGTTGATAATTATAACCTTTGGATTGCGCTTCCCACTATTTTATTTTTTGCTATTCCTGCATTAAACACTACAAGTTATCAAAGAATGCTTATAGGTAAGAGCATCTCGAGTACTAAAAAATCTTTTATAATATCCTCTGTCATTTATTTTTTCATAGCAATGTCCATTTCATGGCTTGCATTTTTGTTAAATGCCTCCGATTCTCACTTAGATCCACAAAACTTATTTATTTATATTATCGACAACTATAGCACGGTAGGTTTTCAAGGAATATTAGTAGCTGGCGTAATAGCAATGATTATGTCTACAGCAGATTCTAATCTCAATGTTTCTTCCGTATTATTTGCTCACGATTTTTGTAAACCTTTAAATATAAGTAAAAAGAGTGAATTATTCATAGCTCGCACGTTTGTGTTTGTTATAGGTTTTGGATCAATTATCTTAGCATTATCAATGGATGATTTGCTAAAAATTATCTTAACAACAAGGAGTTATTATGTACCAGTAGTAACAGTGCCAATGCTATTGACTATTTTTGGTTTTCGTACCACAAGGAAATCAATAATGATTGGTATGGGCGCTGGCTTTGTAAGCACAGTAGCATGGAAATTTATAACCGTTCCGATTGATGGAATAGTAATTTGTATGCTTATCAACCTAGTGTTCTTATTGGGTAGTCATTACTTCCTAAATCAAGAAGGGGGGTGGACTCAGATTAAATGTGAATTTGTAGAAAGCGCAAAAAAGAAAAGAAAGAAAAAATTTAAAAAATATGTTGAATACATTAAGGGCTTCAATCTCTTAGAATTTTGCAAAGTAAATGCTCCTAGCAATCAATTCACCTATATGCGGTTTGGTTTGTACTGTATTATTTATGGGATTAGCGTAGCATTTTCAACTCATCCGCTACTACGCGCATTTGATCACAAAATTGTATTACACTCTTATCAATGCATGGTTATTACTGGAACTATGATTGCATCATATCCAATATGGCCTCTAAGCATTAGCAAGGGAGCAAAAGAAAGGATAATACAAATATGGTGGCATTTTGCGGTTTTCTACATGCTGTTTTTCTTTGGAATATACTTTGTATTGTTGAGTAAACTAGCCACAGTACCTATTTGTTATTTTGTAATGAATATGCTTTTCGCATCTGTATTAGTTGGTTGGCGTGTTGCATTCCTGATGCTAGCTGTTGGTTTATACCTAGCAATAGAGTTTTACAAATATACTACTGGTTTTGACTCCATTAATTTACATTTTGGCTCTCCTTCATCTGTATTTGTATACGTTCTTGGAATAGTGACATCAGGTACAATAATATTCATGAAGCATGATCAAGATAAACAGGAATTGCTTAAACAAAAAAATTATCATTTGACAGACAAGGTTGAGCTTCAAAAATCAGAGATATCTAAATCAACAGAGCTTAAAAATGAATTTTTACGCAACGTACCACACGAATCAAATAACGCTCTCACTCCAATACTAGGATTCATCAATATACTGAACGAAAGATATGATCATTTATCAGATGAGGAGCGCAAAGAGATGCTGGGGTATGCGGCAGATAGTAGTAACAAACTGGAGGGTTTAGTTAATAATATCTTTGATCTTTCTAACCTATCTAGCGACACGTACAAGATCAATAAGAAAGCAATTAATCTAAGTGATCTAGTGTACGTATCATTAGAGAAATGCAGAAGGTTATACATAGATGCGGCGGACTCGGAAAATAGAATATGGGATATAGATATTCAGGATAATATCATCCTTAATTGTGATGAATATTATATAGGTCAAACATTGGACAACCTTATAATCAACGCTATTCAATACTGCAAAGAAGGAAGGATAGGAATATATTTAAAGAAAGAAAGCAAAGGCAATTATCAGTTTATAAAGTTCACTATATATGATGAGGGTATAGGGATACCAAAGAATGAAATAGATGAGATTTTTAACCCATTTATCACCAGCTCAAAGACAAGAAAAATACAACAGGGGCGTGGAATAGGTTTAACACTCTCTAAGAAAGTAATAGAGCTGCATGATGGTAAAATCACGGTAGAAGCTAATCAGAAAAAAGGCAGTGTGTTTAGTTTCTTATTACCAGTGTAATGTTTTTCATTACATTTTGTTTCCTGTGGGCTTTCTGTTAAAAACTGGCTGTTTGGAATGGTAATCAAGAATCTCTATCATTTTTAAGCAAAACCCAAGTCTCAAAAAGTATAATTTACAAGACATGCGGTTTACTGCGTCTTATAATATGTCTCATAAGGAGATTCTTACAACATCTTAGATAATATAAGACTAAAAATGAAATTTAACTAGGTGAGTTTACATTCTACGCACAAAAGCAAGTTGTTAACAATAAAACAAGTTAGAAGTAAAAGATAATACCACCCCTCCCTCTAGCATTTGCATAACAATTAGCGAAATATTTGCTAATATACTCAAGCGCATATCTTGTGATTTTAGTTGCGTTTTTATTCAAAAGCACGTTTATATATTCAATATATTATTGATGATATTCTGTAGAAAACAAATAGAGAATATGCAGCAGGAAAATAAAGCCAAAGCCCCGCTAGAAATACTAGAGCATGTTTATGGCTATAGTAGTTTTCGTGGTAATCAGCAAAAAATCATAGATCATCTTGTATCTGGCGAAAACGCATTCGTGTTAATGCCTACTGGCGGAGGTAAATCAGTATGTTATCAAATACCAGCTATGATAAGAGATGGTGTTGGCATTGTGGTTTCTCCCTTAATTGCCTTGATGGAAGATCAAGTATCTGCATTAAAACAACTTGACGCTAAAGCTGAGTCAATTAACTCCAATACATCCTATTGGGAATTTGATTCAATAATAAAGAGAGCCAAAAAGAATCAACTTGATTTGCTGTATGTTTCGCCTGAACGCCTGCTAATGGATGATTTTCTAGAAATAATCTCTGAGCTACAAATATCATTATTCGCTATTGATGAAGCTCATTGTGTATCTCAGTGGGGTCATGATTTTAGACCGCATTATACTCAGCTAGAAATCTTAGTAGAAAAGTTCCCTAGCGTTCCAAGAATAGCATTAACAGCTACTGCTGATGCTCCAACAAGACGTGATATTATACAAAAGCTACATTTAGGTAAAAGCGACTCTTTTATAGAGGGGTTTGATAGACCTAATATAAGTTATTCTATTATACCTAAAAATAATCCACGCTCTCAGTTACTGAAATTTATCAAAGATAATTATCAAGAAGAAAGTGGTATAGTTTATTGCCTCTCTAGAAAAATGTGTGACGAAACTGGGCAGTTCTTAGTTGATAATGGATATAATGCATTAGTTTATCATGCGGGATTATCGAATGAAGTACGCACAAAAAACCAAAGTGCTTTTTTAAAGGACGAGAAAGTAATAATGGTAGCAACCATTGCTTTTGGTATGGGGATTGATAAGCCTGACGTAAGGTTTGTGGTACATATGAATATTCCAAAAAACATAGAGTGCTATTATCAAGAAACGGGACGGGCGGGAAGAGATGGGGTGCCCTCTGATGCTTTAATGATTTATGGAATGGCAGATATTGCAATGCAGCGCAGTTTTATAGATAGCTCAGATGCACCTAGTGATCAAAAGAGAATAGAAAATCAAAAACTTGGCGCATTACTGGGTTTGTGCGAAGCTTCACGTTGTCGTAGGCAAATTATATTAGAATATTTTGGAGATAAGGGTGATCCTTGTAATAATTGCGATACTTGCTTAAATCCGCCACAAACATTTGATGGCACTGTTATGGCTCAGAAGGCTATGTCCTGCGCATACAGAACAGAGCAACGATTCGGTATGAGTTACTTGGTCGATGTTTTATTGGGCAAAGAAACTGAACGTATAATTAAATTCGGACATGATAAAATTAGTACTTTTGGAATTGGCAGAGAATGCACGTCACAAGAATGGCAAAACCTATTTCGCCAGTTAGTATCTGAAAATCTTTTATTAGTTGATATTACAAACTATGGTGGGATTAAGATAACCGATAAAGGGTTGGGGTTTCTAAAGAAAAAAGAAACTATTCAATTACGTAAGTACGAGGGCAGGGTCGCCAACAAAAAGCAAAAGGTAAAAATAGAAAACAATCTGACTAATCAAGATGATAAGGAATTATACTCTAAGCTCAAAGCTAAGCGTTTAGAGATAGCCAAATCTAGTAACCTTCCACCATATGTAATATTTCATGACAAGACTTTACAAGCGATGGCACTAAACAAACCCACTACTCATGAATCTTTAAGCGGTATCAGTGGCGTAGGTGATAGTAAGATACTTAAATACGGAGACATCTTTATTGCCGAGATTGT
>JAOMYS010000077.1 GCA_028372485.1 Rickettsiaceae bacterium
AAAACCTCATAGTTTTTTGTAAATTTTTAATGTTATGATACTAAGAAAAAGATAGATTACCCCACCAGAAAGAATAATGATTGGAGCGAAAGGCATATCAAAATAAAATGAAAGCCCAGCCCCAATGGCATTCATTAGTTCTGCAAATATAATCGCAATAACAATCATTCTAAATGGAGAATTTGATACAAGACGAGCAATCATAGCAGGGATTAATATAATACTTGTTACAAGCAATGCACCGACTATTTTTATGGTGATCAAAACAGCAAGAGATAATATTGAAAGAAATAATAATTCCAATAATTTAACCCTAATCTCTCTTGAATATGCAATATCTTTACTTACTATCACAGTTAGCAAATCACTATAAAATACTACAAAAAATATTATAACTATCAGTAATATCGCACCCAAAATAAACGCATCGTCACTAGTAGCAGATATTATGTCACCGAATAATAAACCTTGAAGATTAAACTGCAGCTCGTATATGTACGAAACAATCAAAGCAAGAGACAACATACAACTTGAAGCAAGACCTATTACGGCATTGCTATCTGATTTACCCTTAAATTTAAAGATTATCAGAGTAAATAAAGCTGTATTAATAATAGCTGCATATAATATTGGTATCTCAAAGATTAAACTAAGTACCACAGCAAGCATGCTTGCATGTGCAAGCCCGTCACCAAAATAAACGTATCTCTTCCATAGCACAACGCATCCAAGAGGAGCAAATATAAGACCAGTCAAAACTGATATGATTAATACTAGTTCCATAACAAGCTCTGATAAATAATAAATATTTTAATTATGCTAAGAAGCCACTTCGTTTGTTGTTCTGCTAACATAACACAGCTCATTTTATTAATAGATTAAACATGCAATCATTTCTCCTGTTATTTTATCAATGCTTAAATTTACGGAATGACAAGCTGGGGAGTATTGCATAGTAACACTCAAACTTAGCGTTACCTGAATGACTCTAAAAAATCTGGAAAGCCCATACACAGCCATCAATAAACTGTAAACGATTCGCTAGGTCATTTCGTAAGTGATTTTCTTCCCTGGATCATTCCGTAAGTGACCGTTACCCCACTGTCTTTCTACACGTGACTGCTAAGGGAGCTATACGGAATCTCTTAATCTCACAGAATCACCCTCTTCATTTTTAAACTCAAAATATACTATAAAAAAACATCCCCTTATCTTCAACTATCTTTTGAACTTTTTGTGGTTTTATTACTATCACTCCACATTTTTCAATAGCAATACCATTGAAATTATGCTCCGCAAGCAAACGAACTGTTCTCTCCCCCATCGCTGGGATGTCAAATCTCATATTTTGACCTGATTTTGACATTTTGACAAGCACTCCACCCTTTTTATTTTTTCTCAGCTTTGCACATCTCTCTATCAAATTATTAGTGCCCTCTGCAGCTTCTATTCCAACTACATAGCCATCTGATACTATAACTGATTGTCCTACATCCATCTTTCCAAGAGCTTCTATTACGTTCTTTCCAATTTCAATATCTACTTGATCTTGTTTTAAAGGTATAGTTGTGCTAGAAAAATCCTCTCTGCCTGTATTCAATTTTAGTACATCCTTAGGAGGTACAACCTTAAAGCCTTTTGATTCAATATGATTTGCAATAATTCTTAAAACATTATCATCACCCAGCATTTTTTGTTTTAGTATCTTTGCAAGTAAAATTGATCCACCAAAATCAACTTTCAAAGACCTTAAATCAGGGCGATTAATACCTCCTATTATTATTATATTCTCTACTGAATTTTCTTTAAAATAATCTAATATACTACCCACAGAACCTATTGGAAAATTTTGATAAGGTAAATCATCATCAAATTTCCTATCTAAAACCACTGATGCTATATATGATTCGCCACCAGAAGAGTGATACAATCTTGCTACTTCTTCTGGAAGATCACCATCCCCTGCTATTATTCCTAAAATTGGTAATATGGTATTTTTATTCATGAGAGATGATTTTTGTTTCTGGTGGAATAAGTGGTTTTTTTATACCACAACCCGCTATAAGTACAGACATCATGAAGATATGAATAATTTTTTTCATAAGATTGTATAATTATATTATTTGATTCTTGTATAGGCAGATAGTATAACCACCATTGTGGATAATTAGGGATTCTATAGAATATGATAAAATTTTTCATTAGAAATTTTATATTAGCACTGAATATTTTTCTTACCACGTCTCTTGCAAAAGAAGCATACGCAGAGCAGATACAAATCTCACAGTATGATTATTATCCTAATATTAATTCCAATTTTTTTGATGAAGAAGGGAATAAAATATTTCTTGATTCATACGAAGGAAATGCAGTACTTCTTGTATTTTGGGCTAGTTGGTGCGGTTCATGCTCAAATACATTACCGATGCTTGATAATTTACAAAAAGATTTTCGTAAATTACCATTCCGTGTTCTTGCTGTTTCAGAAGATTATCATGGTGTTGAAAAAATAAAACAATATTACAAAGCAAATGATATTAAACACTTAAAAATATTCCATGATTACCAAAATCAGCTTTTTAAAGAGCTTGAAGTTGTGAGTTTGCCTACTGCATTTTTAATTAACTCAGATGGTAAAATTAAAGCTATGTTCAAAGGAATAACAAGCTGGAATGACGATAATATTCGTAAGATAATCCTCGATGAAATGGACAACAACACAGAAATGCCAAGAAACAGCTATGTATCACCAGTGATACATACATCCTCCAAACCAAAAAAAAATGATAACGTAAATAACAATAACAGAGAAAAAACAGATGCCAAAGCAAGCCAATAACTTAATGACTAGTGCCAACACAACTGCCATTGCTCCTAAACGCATAGGTAGACTCGATCAACTGCTTTCCCTACTACCTTTTGGTTTTGGAGAAAACAATCCAATTATTGCGGTTCTTCGCCTAGATGGGGTTATTGGAAAAATTGGCATGACAAAATCTGGGATGACCATGAAAGACCTAAATAAGTTGATAGAGAAAACGTTTAAAATAGATAAGCTAGAAGCAGTGTGTTTGGTTATTAATTCTCCTGGTGGCTCTCCGGTGCAATCAGATCTAATAGCAAAAAGAATTACTGCTCTTGCAAAAGAGAAAGATGTAAAAGTTTTTGGATTTGTAGAAGATGTTGCAGCATCTGGTGGATATTGGCTAGCATGTGCAGCAGACGAAATCTATGCCAGTCATAGCTCTATAATTGGTAGTATAGGAGTTATATCAAGTGGTTTTGGCTTTCATGAAGCAATCAAAAAGCTTGGTATAGAACGTAGGGTTCATACAGAAGGTAAAACAAAATCTGTACTTGATCCGTTCAAACCCTCTAGAGACTCTGATGTTAAAATTATCAAAAAAATCCAAAAAGAAATTCATCAGCATTTTATCGATACTGTAAAAGAGCGCAGAGCTGATAGATTAACACAAAGTGATGATATTCTATTTAATGGCGAATTTTGGACAGGACAAATCGCACTTGATTATGGCTTAATAGATGGTATAGGCGACATGTATTCATTTATACAGAAAAAATATGGAGACAAAGTTAAGATAGAATATATTGAAAACAAACAATCTTGGATCAAGAAAAAATTAGGCATGGCTAGCTTGTCAAAAGAATTTACCAGTGACTTTACAGATTCGCTTGTAGACTCATTAGAGCAAAAAATAGCCTATAATAAATTTGATATTGCCCAGTAAGTATAGAGATTGAAAAAACTCATCACTTACAGAAAAATTGATAATTTACACTCAATAATATAAAAAACCTCAATCAGATAAAATTAGTCAATTTAGACAAATTAATGACTAGAAGCGATGGGCTACTCTATAAATAATAAACCAGCGAAGCAGCTACAATATAAAAATTCAAAATAAATTGACTATTTTGGCTTGACTCTCGTACCGTATGGCTATATTTTGTCTTCTGTATTTTTTGAAAAATTAGGTTATAGTCGTGTCTAAGAAAAAAGGTAAAAATCTTTTAGTAAAGTTGGTCAGTACTGCTGGTACTGGGTATTATCTTATAAAAAAGCGTAATCCCAAGACTCTTACTGAAAAGTTATCTTTTAGGAAATACGATCCTAGAGTGCGCAAGCATGTTGAGTTCAAAGAAGCAAAGATTAAATAGAGTTATAAATATATGACAGTCAAGATTCGTTTAGCAAGGGGGGGGGCGAAGAAGCGTCCTTATTATAGAATGGTGGTAGCTGATGCAAGAGCTCCTAGAGACGGAGATTTTATTGAGAAAATTGGTACATACAATCCTTTTCTAAAAAAAGATGATAAGGAACGTGTGACTATGAAGTCTGATCGTGTTGAACATTGGCTTTCAAGTGGTGCTCAACCAACTGAGCGTGTTGCACTATTTATTAAAGATGCAGGAATAAAGTTACCCGACTCTGTCTTAAAAAAAATGGAAATTAGAGAGAAAGCTCAAACAAAAAAACCTTCTAAAAAAGAATTAAAGGAACAAGCAGCTTCTAAGTAACTGCAGCCTATCTTTTTGTTGGTGTTTTTTGATAATTTATGATGCTTCTGTCAAAAACGTTATTGTAGAAGCATTAGAAAGCCGGATTAGCTCAGTGGTAGAGCAACCGCCTTGTAAGCGGTCGGTCGTCAGTTCGAATCCGACATCCGGCACCATTGAAACATAATAGACATAGAGTTGTTTACTACTCTTATTCAAAATTCTTAGATTATCCCATCAAAGCGTTGCCTACTGATTATAGATGGAAACGATTACGAATAGATCCGCACATAACCTGTCATCTCATAAACGAGCTTCTTTGCAAGTTATAAGAGATCTCTAAAGCATAGAGTCTGGTTCATCGATATTAGATTCCGTATAGCTCCTGTAGCAGTCGCTTACGGAAAGACTGTAGTGAGGGAAAATCGCTCTACAGAATTGCAAACGTATTACTCTTTACACAGAACGACAAACTTTTTCACTTTCATCAGTGTAAATTTGAGCATTACTATTCTCAACTTGTTATCTCGTAAATTTGAGTACG
>JAOMYS010000078.1 GCA_028372485.1 Rickettsiaceae bacterium
TACTAACTCATATAGGCGGGTTGTATATAGGCTTCCAAAATTCGCTATTTCCTTTAGGTTATATAATACAAACTTTTGTTTAACCTGCGCAAGATACGGCATAATACTATCTGTAAATTGTATTGTTATACGACCTTCTTTTTTATTATATTTAGCCATAGAGCAAATGTTAATTTGCCATAATTCAGGCGATTCATTCCTAGTAACTGTTAAGTCAGTCTTCATCAATTTTCTACATGATTTATTGAGAAGCCTATAGCTATTATGAATATCAGTATTAAATACATCGCTAAATTCTTTAGCAGTTAGCACATGTTCTCTCTCTAACTGCTCTGGTTGAAGATATTTGCCCTCCGCATCAACACCACCAAGCTTACTAACTAAATGCAAAAAAACTTGATAGTCGTTATGAGTAAAATCACCAAAATTTGCGGTATTTAATTTTTTATTTTTGTATATTTTGGGCGTTTTCGATGTTAGCAAGTTAGGTAACTGACTTTTATTCATAATCAATAATTAATTCGATGTAATATGAGTTATTATAACGGCTCATATTATATGTGTCAAATTACCATAAAAACAGAGTGTAAATTCCTCATAGTTAGAGTGTAAATTCCTCATAGTTAGAGTGTAAATTCCTCATAGTTAGCTCCTAGAGTCCAAGCAAACATAAGGGCTTCAAAGGTGTCTACAAATAGTACTTCGTACAAACAAATAAGAAACTAAAGGGATAACCCTGTGGATAAGTCGATCGAAAAACGATTCATTTTACTTCTTTTTTTATATCGTTTTTAAAACATAGAGTTCGCTACCGCTCACAAGATTTATTGAATGAGGGGCGACCCCTCAAACACCCCCTGCTGGCAAGAAAAAGATTTTTTGAGAAAGTTGGGGGGTAAGCAAAAACTAGAATTCTGTTTTGAAATTTTTGAAGATTCGTAATTAGCAAGATTGAGATTTGTTTTTCGGTTTTCAACTTTGCCAGAAATTTAAACTTTGATTATTCAGCTCTGGTTTCAAAAAATGTTTTTTTATAACGAGATTAGCACTTTTGTTTTATCCATTTTTTGAAATGTTTTTCTAAAAAAGTCTAGCAGGTTTAAAACTCCTTAGAGAAGTAAAATACCCCTTTTGGTATCTTTGCTCAAAAAAACAAAACATCACGCTAAAAACATACTTAAAATGCGTTATATAGCTATATTATAGGTGGGCTTGGGTGGTAAATTTTAGTTTTCTGTGGTTTTGATGATTTTTATTATCGTGTGTTCGTTAAACTAGCGTTTTGAGAAATCATGGAATTGCTTCTTACGAATTGAGTAATTTCAGTAAGTGGGATATCTTTTTTCTGTTTATATAACCAGTCCAACAACAGACGTTTTCCAATAGTGTGATTGGTTGTGGTGGGATTACGATATTCCATGAACCTAGATTTGATATTTTTTGTTGATTCAACATAGCAAATTTACGCCTTGCCATCAAACGTAATTTAAAACAAATTCTCTTTAATTTTCTTAAGAGACGCTTTTACGAACTTGATGGAAAATAGAAAGGATGGTAATTTGCAATGGTATCGGTGGTTCGTCTCTCCGTTAACACCAAAACCTAGTTATGCTAGGGGTCTTCTGCTATAAGTGCCTCTGGCATGAAATGCAGTTGCGGTTGGTAACAACTAGACGAAGCCCCTAGTACCAACTAATTACTAGGTGTTATCATGAAAATTCAAAAAACAATACGTCGTAAAAAACTTCAACAATTTCTATCCGAACATCAGGAGCAAGACCTTGATATCAAAAACAAGTTATCTGCATGGCTTGAGAATAACTCAGATTATGGATTTACCATCGTAGAGCTAGGATTCGTTTTAGACTTGTTCAGCACCATCAATGAATGCGAGAATATGGGTAAATCTATCAGGTGGAAATGGAAGGATTATATATCTAGGTTTGATCTCAAATAGTTAGATTTTAAAGCAGTATCTTTGCACTAACTTTGAGCGGAGGATTGAGAATTTATTTTCAATCGATAAGTGCGCATTCAGAAAAATAGATTTTCTTTCACTAGGTTTGTGCTTCGCTTATTTTTCTTTTTTCTTGAGTTTGGATAAAAAGTTATAACAAGCATTCTTTGAATTTTGGTATAAGCAAGTTGCGTTGTGCCAATGCGTATTTTTGTGAAGTAGTTGTAAAGATTATAAGATAAGGGATTGAGGCATGTGTTCTTAAAATTAAATGCAACTCAGGGAAATAACATTTTTTCTGGTTAAACTTGTACTCACAAAGTATTCAATCTCCATTGATTAGACAAAGTATGTTTTCTTTAATTTTATCTAATTCCTCTTGAGTAAGAACGCATAAACACGCTTCTTCTAATCTGTTGATAGAAATGGATTTGCAATGTTCTATCAGGGCGTAACTTGTTACTTCTAGTTTCCCCCTAGATAGTATCTTGCGGTGAAGATATCTAAAGTTTTCATGTGACTTACTGCTTAACGGACAAATAAAAACAAATGGTGGTGCAGTATTTAGAATCCTTTGAGATGTAAGAATTATTACAGGTCTCAATTTGCCTATTTCACCGTGTTTTGAAGGATTTAGTTTTGCTAAGTAAGCGCCCCCACGTATAAAGCTATTTATTTTTTCCACCAATTATCTCCTTCATCAATATTTATAGCTTCTGATAGTCCATCATCTAGAGAACAACCTTCACTTAAATATTCTTTTGACTTCTTCATTGAGTTAAAAGAGCTAATAATATTATCTTCTTGATTCTTTTTGGATATATCCTTCAGTTCGTGAATTACCGAAAGTCTTATAAAATCACTTCTGGATATACCAAGCTTCTTAGCTTGTTTATCACTATCAACGATAGTGGATTCTGGGAAAGAGAGTAACACATTTTTCATATATTTAACTATACATATTATTATATAATCAAAAATATATAATTAAATATATGAAATGTCAATGAAGGTCTGTTTGTATATAAATTTTTTGATATTAATGTCCGCAATTAAAATTCCGGTGGCTTTCCGTATTTATTTTTATTTGGTAAGCCCTTGACAATTAGCAGTAAAATATACGGAATATAAGGTATAAATAGTATTGTGTATGAAAAAAATACATTATCCGAATAAGAGAGTAAATTTTTTACCGACGGAAGTGGAATGATAAATAAAATCCACCAACCAGATAAATTAATATCATGCAATCTTTTTACAATACACGCTGCGTTATACAAACAAAATATTATAAAAAAACAAAAGAAGATTAGGGTATTAGAGTTGAACCACTTCTCGTTGTTTAAGTCTACGTTAAAAACATTTATTAGCAACAAGGGGAAGCCAACTACTATAAACATAATTAAATTAACAAAAAAATAGCCTAGTCTTCCAATTCTTCCTTTAAATGAAAATGCGTTAGTTTTGTGTAACTTTAAAAATTTGAAGAAAGAAGATATCATAAAAATATTACTAAATATGGTTACGCAACAAAGACATTTGTATTGATGCAACGTTCTATTGTCAAGTAGGCACAGAGAGTGTATCCATCCCTAATAAAAAAAGCTTACAAAACCCACTAGGGCTTATAAGCCTATACTTACAAAAGTAGTGAGCTTTTAAAAGAACTAAAAATTGTAATAGATGCTTTAACAACTTAATAACCCTTGTTTTTCCTACGAAACTCATATAAAATTATTACTTATAAGTAATAATTTTATGCTATGAAAAACTTTAAATTAACTGAAAAATATCAGGCTACTATACCTTCAAAAGTACGTAAATTCTTAAACCTACATAAGGGCGACACTATTGGATTTGAAATACAAAATAACAAAGTGCTTCTCAAGAAAACTACAACTATTTCTGATCAGTATTTAAAATCTTTGAACAATCTACTTAGCGAATGGTCTAGCAAAGAAGATGAAGAGGCTTATTATGATTTATAACAAGTATGATATAGTAACTGTTCCATTTCCATTTACCGAAAGTACTTCTATTAAAAATCGCCCTGCATTGGTTATATCTACTAAAAAATACCAAGCTTTTAGCAACCATTGTATACTTTGCATGATTACAAGTGCAAAGCATACTTCATGGGATAACGATATAGAAATTGTTAATTTAAAAGGAACTGGTTTACATGCTCTTTCAAAAATACGATTTAAAGTTTTCTCTCTTCCTATCAACCTTGTCAATAATAAGATTGGCATACTTGATAATCACGAAATTTTACTTGTAAAAAACAAGGTACAGGAAATACTATAGGCAATTATTTTCTACTGATACTTTTCGTAAACTTAGTGCTAAATGTGCATACAAATTTGATGCTAAATTCTGTCAAAACCCCGCTGTTTTTCTGAGTTGTATTTACTCTTCAAAACTACCGCTCTCAATCCCTTGCCATATAAGCCGTTCAAGTAGTTTTGAAGAGTACGCATTGGCACAATGCATCTTGCGTATACCAAAATTCAAAGAATGTTTGCTATAATTTTTTATACAAACCCGGAAAAAAGAAAATAAAAAGCGAAGCACAAATCTCATGAAAGAAAATGTAAATTTCTGAATGCGCACTTATGCAACTTTTAAAAAAGATTGCGTACGGTTTTGCAGACAGCTTAAAGATTTCACTCTTTACCAGTTAATTTTGAAAGCAGATTTGAGAGAACATTTTTCATCGGCTTTGCATCTTTATTTATATCTTTAAATGCAAGCTGACCTTCTAACACATCAGCATTAGATTTTTGTTTTTTGATTTGAGGCTTGGGTTTTTCATAAAAGTTTTTAGCTATCCCCGTATGTTGATTATATCTCTTAGTAATTCTCGTTTTTTTAAATACAAACTTAATGGCAATTACTTTTCTCCCCTCCTTGATTTCCTCATATCCTAAATGCATTT
>JAOMYS010000079.1 GCA_028372485.1 Rickettsiaceae bacterium
CGGAGGGGGCTAGCGTTGTTCGGAATTACTGGGCGTAAAGGGCGCGTAGGCGGATTAGTAAGTTGGGAGTGAAAGCCCGGGGCTTAACCTCGGAACTGCTTTCAAAACTGCTAGTCTAGAGTGAAGTAGGGGGTGATGGAATTCCTAGTGTAGAGGTGAAATTCTTAGATATTAGGAGGAACACCGGTGGCGAAGGCGGTCACCTGGACTTCAACTGACGCTGAGGCGCGAAAGCGTGGGGAGCAAACAGGATTAGATACCCTGGTAGTCCACGCCGTAAACGATGAGTGCTAGATATCGGGAAATTTATTTTTCGGTCTCGCAGCTAACGCATTAAGCACTCCGCCTGGGGACTACGATCGCAAGATTAAAACTCAAAGGAATTGACGGGGGCTCGCACAAGTGGTGGAGCATGCGGTTTAATTCGATGCTACGCGAAAAACCTTACCAACCCTTGACATGGTGGTCGCGAATCACAGAGATGAGATTCTTCAGTTAGGCTGGACCACACACAGGTGTTGCATGGCTGTCGTCAGCTCGTGTCGTGAGATGTTGGGTTAAGTCCCGCAACGAGCGAAACCCTCATCCTTATTTGCCAGCGATTCGGTCGGGAACTATAAGGAAACTGCCGGTGATAAGCCGGAGGAAGGTGGGGACGATGTCAAGTCATCATGGCCCTTACGGGTTGGGCTACACGCGTGCTACAATGGTGTCTACAGAGGGAAGCAATACGGCAACGTGGAGCGAATCCTCAAAGGGCATCTCAGTTCGGATTGCTCTCTGCAACTCGAGAGCATGAAGTCGGAATCACTAGTAATCGCGGATCAGCATGCCGCGGTGAATACGTTCTCGGGCCTTGTACACACTGCCCGTCACGCCATGGGAGTTGGTTTTACCTGAAGGTGGCAAGCTAACGAAAGAAGCAACCAACCACGGTAGAATTAGCGACTGGGGTGAAGTCGTAACAAGGTAGCCGTAGGGGAACCTGCGGCTGGATTACCTCCTTAAAGACGAAATGAATGTTGTATGGTGTTTATTCGGTTATTAATTTAGCCTAATGAGTATTATATACATTCCAGTCACAAAATCTCTGTCACTATCTTTATTTACTTATTTGGTATCTCCCTATTCTTGGGAGATACTCTTCTTTTATAATGGACAATTGTAATTCGGGTTGTCTTGATTTTTTCGTTCACAATTTAATTTGTTCCATAGAAGGCGTTAGTAGCTTTCTAGAGAATTATGGTATAGTTGGATCAACAAGCATTTGAACATTTGAGAAACAAAATGGGGTAGATTTGTATCCACAAATTACTATATATCTTGTTTTGTCCTTTTGTAAATTTGAGTACCCAAGGTGCGAGAATTATACGGAATTCTAGAGTATAGAAGTTGATTCTTCTGCTATTAAGAGGATTCCGTATAGGCTCGTAAAGCTCCCTTACGGAATGACAAACAACCTACTGTCATCTCATAAATTTGAGCATTACTATTCCTCAATGTCATCCCGTAAATCTGAGTATTACTATGCGAGGATTATACGGGATCTCTAGAAGCACAAGGGTTGGCTCTCTTTTGTATAAAGAGATTCCGTATATCTCCCTTAGCGGTCGCTTATGCAAATTCCAACTTAATTTACTATAGTCAATTTATTTTGAATCGGGATGTCGTTACTCTTCGTTCACCTATTATTTGTAGGTTTTGCTCCTCGTCCCTAGTCCTCTATTCATCTAAATTGACTATAACATTAACGGTAGATAATCTAGTTGATATGTAGGAGAATTAACTAAAATTCAATTGCAAAAGTTATAGTTCCTATATGAGTAGAGTCTGTATCCACACGAGAATAAATATAGTTAGACTTTATTTTATAACGATCCATATACCATAGGCCAAGTGATGCACCTAAGCTCCATCGAGTTTTTGAACGCAACACTACTTTTTCATTTAATTCTGTTATTACATTTTCTTGAGGAAATATAATACGTAGAGAACTACTGCTGCCCGATATATTATGATATAAATCACCAAATAATTTTATATGATAAGTGAGTTCATCTATCTTTGCAGAAGATTTTAATGAGATACCTGTATATGCGTCCCATATAGAAATCATCATGCCTCTTATGTCCATGTCATCTTTAGAAGCATATCTTTTTCTATTAAAGTGCATATATTCAACGCCGACTTTAGGCTTGACTGTTAAATAATCACCTACTTTAGCAGAATAATTCAAAGCATTATAAATATTAACAGAGTCTATTGTTTTTCCAGATGGTAATGAATCTCCAGTTATTTTTGAACGAGCAAATGTTCCGGCACTAACCATGCCTATTTGATCTGTCAGATTAAATGCACCTCTAAGAGAAAATCCATGGTCTGTATTATCACGTGTATCTTTATCGCACTTCAATCTTCCATCTGTATATCGATAAAAAATACCTAGCATGCTATCATCTTCTAATATCTTATCAGCACCTAATACAATACTCTTTGATAAAAATTTGTAACTATATGCGAGTTTATCATCACTATCGTGCTTTGTACTACTCAGAGCACCTTTTAACCATGCTCTATATCCATTATTCAATTCTTCACCGGCAGAAACATTATATGTATTTTTATTAATCACCACCGAAGAACCCCCTGAAGGAGAAATGTCTATTTGATCGCCAGCAACATATCTTGTATTCTTTATTCTTCCAGATGCAGCACTTCCATCAGCAAGATCTTTTTTTCCCTCTCCTGACGAACTATCCAATAAAGATTTAGTAACAGATCCAGCTACAGATCCAAAGACAGATCCAGCTATAACCCCCCAAAATGCATTTGCAGAAAATGCATTTAATGTAATTACAGATGAAAGTAGTATAGATTTTAAAGTAAAGTTTTTTGACATTTTGTAAATTACCATTTTTAATAATTTTTTAGAACATCAGATAAAAACCTAACACGCCAATATGTGCCGTTTCATTTTTATCAAATGAATATGTGTAAGCAATATTTGTTTTAAAGCTATGCAAATATGCTAAAGTAATTTTAGTTCCTAGATTGTAATGATCTTTCACAGAAGAAGACATAGGAAGAGACACTTCTTCCTGTGATATAGCAGGCACTATTAAACGCATCTTTTCACTATCAGCAGAGAGAGTATAATGTATATCAGCAAAGACCTGACCCACGAGATAAAAATCACTAGGCAAAAACGCTGCTTGCAATGTAAGTCTTGCTATAGAGTCTAAAGTAGAAAAAGATAGTGATGTAAAATCTGTACCAGTTTTTGTAGCATAAGGTTTTCGATGCATATTGATATACTCCAAGCCCACTTTTGGCATCAATAGCACGTTATCTGATAACTTGAAATCATATGCTACTTTGCCTGTTACCTTCCATATATTACTGTCTTTGCCATTATCAAGGAAATTATCGCTTGAACCATTTGAGATACCGAACAAACCTACACCCATAAGATGCAATCTGTCAGTTAAATATAAATTGCCATTTAATCCGATATCATGGTGCATATTTGTAGATTCTTGATCTCCAACTCTTACCTTTTCACGTGAGAGCTGATAAAATCCTCCTATTAAATTTCCAGTATCCATTAAGTTAGTAAAACCAACAGATATCATGCTGCTTTTTACACTATATGCATGTGAGGTATTAGATATACTACTTTTATGTTTTCTTGTACTTAGTCCACCCTTAGTCCAAATAACGTAATCAGATGAACCAGTGTCACCAGCAGCTAGTGTTTTGTGATCATTGTCGTTAGAAGTTAAAGATAGCGCAGCACCGCCAACACCAATAGTTATGCCACCAGGAACAACTGCAGCAATCCCTGATGTTGCAAGACCGGCACCAATACCAAGAGCTCCAATTGCAACCGTCGTTGCCATTCCAGCTATAACAACAGTCCCGATAACTTGAGTTTTGCGTACATCAGCTGAGTTATCACTAATGTCATTTGCAACATCTTTGCCCATTACGTTATTTATTCCGTCAGAGAATACTTTATTAACACTATTAACAGTGTCGCCCAAAAATTTAATAGCGCCATCAAAGAATCCCGCTTGCGCCGAATAACTATTTAATGTGATGATTATTGCTATTGTCAATGATTGTAAGATTTTGAGTTTTCTTAGCATGTTGAATACTCCATTAAGTAATATCAAAACATTAAGTGAAAGCCTAGCATTCCAGTGTGTACAGCTTCATCTTTATCAAAAGAATAAGTATATGCTGCACTTGTCTTAAAGCAATTAACTTTTAACAAACTTAATTGGAAACCTAGATTATAATGTGCTTTTGTTGAAGATGATATTGGTAGTACTACCTCATCTGACAATTCAGGAATTGTAAATGCCATACCGTCACTTTTTTCTGATAGTGAATAATGAACATCAGCAAAGAACTGACTTAGAATATGGAAATCACTTTGTACAAATACTGTTTGCAATGTCAAACGCCCTATGGAATTTAGTGAATCAATGGAA
>JAOMYS010000008.1 GCA_028372485.1 Rickettsiaceae bacterium
TATGTTGCATAATATGATCTACGAATATTTTGAGCTTACCAAACATATAAGGCATGATGAATAACATACTAAAATAAACTGCTATGATTTTAGGAACAAAAGTTAGCGTGGTTTCCTGAATCTGCGTTAATGCTTGAAATAGTGAAATCATAAGACCAACAAGTAATGCAATAATAAGCACGGGGGCAGACATCATGATAATTACATAGATTGCCTCCCTTCCTACCTCGTTTATAAAACCTGGATCCATAATCTTTGCCTATTTAACCAAACCATTTACATATTAGAATGGAGAAATTATATCTATAATTTGCGCACCTGGCCTTGGCTGCTGAACATCACTTACAACGCCACGCCCTCCATAAGAAATACGAGCCTCTGCCATCTGATTCGTCATAATTGAATTATCACTAGATATATCTTTCGGTCTTATAATCCCTGCAACTTGTATTTCTCGTAATTCGTAATTTATCCTTACCTCTTGATGACCTTGTACCACAAGATTACCGTTTGGAAGAATCTTCATTACTATTGCTGCAATCTCTGTTTTTACATCTTCTTTACGTGATATACCTCCGCTGCCAGTATGCAAGCGATTACTAGTTGTCTTAATTAGTGAGTCCATATTGGCAGTTGTTGTACTTGATGAAAGAGATTTTTGTATCACCCCTTCTTTGCCAAATAAATTAGGAATGCCCAAACTATCGCTACCACTGCGTTTTTGGTTAGTAGAATTATTCAAAGTCGCATTATCTTTGATATTTACTACTACCCTTATTATATCACCCACCCTCCAAGCTCTACTATCTCTGAAGAATTTTGTAGAACCTGGTTTCCATAAAGAATTTGTTTTCCTCATATATGCATGCTGATCTCTTTCCTTTTCTATCCTGCGCATGACCTCTTCCTCATCTTCACGGGTTTCTGGAATCTCTATTTTTTCAAAAGTTGGAGCTTTGCCAATTCTTTTGAGGCGTCCCAAGCTATCAGTACATGATGACAAAGAAAATATGATTAATAAAAATGGTAGTAATCTAATCATTCTTGTACACCCACTTGAACAGTATTTTTATTTGTTACTTGCGCAAGTAACATTGCACCAGATGTACTATTTTTCACTTTTATCATGTCTCCCACTGCCCCGGCACCCATGGCCACGCCTACGGTTTTTAAGTTAATAGTGCCAGAGGAATATATAATACTCACAGGGTCATTCTGTTTAATCACAGATGGTCTAGACACATCACTTAATTTAAACATATTACCCATTGAAATATATTTTTTTGCCTGCATGCCTATAATATCTGATTGATCTGTAATATAGTCGTTTTTGAGTGAATCAATTTTTGTTTTTTGAGTTGTTAAATCATTTTCTTGAATGATATGAGCAAATTTTATATATCTAGCTGCAACTGGCGTCATGATATATGAATTATAACGACCAGATACAGTATCCGTCTTCCCATCATTATACTGAATTTTGATTCTAAAACTGGAATATTTAGGATCAAAATGTTCTATAATTATTGAATCAATCTCTTCCTGTCTGCCTTTTATATCGTTAATTTTCTTACCTGAATTATATTGATGTTCAATCACTACACGAGTATCTGTAATTTTCTCCTGCAATAATTCATCAACAATATTATCTACAAAATCCGCATAGGAATTGAAGGATTGCATAATCAGAGTAATGAAGAATGAGAATAATATTTTTTTCATATTCGTAAAATAAATATCAAGATAGGATTATTTTATATTATTAGTATTTTCTAGGATTTTATCCTCCGTGCTAATAACCCTAGTATTGAGCTCATATGCTCTTTGAGCTTCAATTAGCTTTGTCAATTCTTCAACAGATTTTACATTCGAAGTCTCAACAAAGCCTTGCTTTATTCTATTTGTCATATCTCCAATAACAATGGGTTCTCCAGATGCGATAGTCTCAACCAATAAATTATTTCCAATTGCCTCAAGGCCACTATCATTTTGGAAAGTAAATAACTCAACCTGACCAATCTCTATGCTTTGAGCAGGGTTATCTGGGCTTGGTGCAGTAATCTTACCATCACTGGATATTTGCACATCTTCTGTTGTAATATTTGCAGGAATAGAAATAGCAGAAGCAAATGAGCTTCCATCTAATGTCACAATGTTTCCAGTATCTGGGTCTTTTTTAAAAGATCCAGCTCTAGTGTAACCTACTTTTCCATTAGGGAGAGTAACTGCAAAATATCCATTTCCAGTAATTGCCATATCAAGCGCATGGAAAGTCTGACGCAAAGCCCCAGGCTCCATATTTCTAGATGTTCCTTGTATCTTTGTTCCCATACCTATTTGAACACCAACTGGTCTTGTAGTAGCTTCTGCATGTTCCAAAATACCTGATTTCTTCAAATTCATATAAAATAAATCTGAGAATGATGCCTCCATTCTTTTGTAACCATCGGTATTAACATTTGCTACATTATTCGAAATAGTATCAATTCTAAGCTGTTGCGCTTGCGCTCCAGTAACTGCTGCACTCATTGCTATTGATGCCATAAAATACCTTTATTTTGTTAGTTTATTAATCGCAGATGTTTCCATGTCATTAACTTTTGACATTAGATCAGTTGTTATTTCAAATGCTCTTTGCATTTCCACCATTTGTGCTATAGCTTGTGTTGGATTCACGTTTGCCCCTCTTAAAGCTCCCGAGATAATTACATAATCTTCTAAAGGAATACTCTCATTCTCAGATACATACATATTGCTTCCTGCTTTTGACAAACTTTCTAGAGGATCAAAACCAAACACTCCTATCTTTCCTACCTCTTCTCCATTCACGAATACTGCTCCGCTTCTTGCAATATCTATATTTTCAAAATTATCTGGGATTTCAATTGGCTCTCCTTCTATGCTGAGATATGGAAATCCACTATTATTTACAAGAATTCCTTGATTGTTAATCACCATAGAACCATCAAGGGTATATCTTACCCCAGCAGAAGTCATTAATTTAAAATACCCTTTTCCAGCGATCGCAACATCTGTTGGTTTATTTGTAACTTTGATTGCCCCAGAATCGCCACTGCGATAGATTTTATCAATCGTTACAAATGAATTATTACTCTTCTTATTCCTGTAAGATGATTTGAATAATATGCTGTCCTGTTCAAAACCAACTGTATTAGAGTTTGCAGCATTATTTGCGATAACATCCAATTGCCTATGTCGTACAATCTGGCTTGATAAAGCGACATATGAGGCATTGTTTGCATAGCTTGCATTGGCAAAAATAAACAGCTCAAGTAGCAAAATATACAAAAAAGATACAGCTAGTTTTTTTATAAAATTTTGCATCACATAATCGCTTTATTATCTTTCCAGATATATTTAGACTGATTTTTCGTATAGTGTAAATAATATCTTGCTCTGATAACAAAAATTTTATCTTTTATGTAGTTTTGAACTACTAAAGTATATTACAGCAGGCATTATTAGGTGTGAATTTGATATAAGGATAGATATGGCAGACGAAGATCCAGAGAATGATGACAACAATGATGATGCACTTGAACCGAAGGAAGTAGAGGGTGATGATACTGAGAAGGAAAAAAGTACCGAAAAAAATAAAAAGAATGAAAAAAGAAGGAATATAATTATTGCTATGTCCCTACTATTCGTTGTCGCAGGGGGGTTATATTTTTTCTTTTTTGTTATTAATGCACCACAAAAAACCATTCCAACACAAGACAAAAAGAGTATAGAAACAAAGTTACAAAAACCTGTGGAGCAGAATGTATATCTTGACGTAGATCCCATTACAGTCGGCCTGATGCACACAAGTAACAAGAGACAGCAATTAAGAATACAATTCACTTTGAGGCTATCTTCAAAAGAAGAGAGTGCAACAATAGCAAATAAATTACCCATTATCAGAGATACTTTAATTACTTTTTTAAGTAGCATGAGAGCTACGGACTTTAATAGCTCAAATAGCATTTTATATTTAAAGGAGGAAATGGCTAAAAGAGTAAATAAAATTATATCACCAATAGTAGCGCAGGAAATTCTATTTCAAGAAATTACTCTCAATTAGCTATACATTAGAATGGAATAAAGATGACGAAAGAAGATTCAAAGAAAAAAGACAATAAAAAAAGCGGAATCAAGGCTGTTTTGGATCATTCCTTGCAGTCTTATGATAAGCTACCAATGCTTGAGATCATTTTTGAAAAATTTATAACACAACTCAGCACTGCACTTCGTAATCTTACATCTGAAGCAGTAGATGTATCTATAGACAATATCAAATCCTTACGTTTTGAAGATTATTTTAAGTCTCATAATACTCCTTTATCTATCATTGTATTTAAAGCTGTAGAATGGAGCAATTTAGGATTATTGGTTTTGGAAAATAACACTATACTCTCTTTTATAGATTTATTACTCGGGGGAAAAAGAGGCAATTCAGAAAATAAATCTGATTCAGAAAAAACACTTACATCAATTGAACAAGGCTTAGCACGACAAATATCTGATACAATTTTATCAGAGCTCAGCCTTGCATTTAATCATATCAGTCCAACTACTTTTGCATTTGATCGTCTGGAACATAATCCAAACTTCGTCACAATAGCAAGACCAGGAGACGCAGTGATTCTCATAACGTTTAGCATAGTTATTGAGGGGCAAGCAAAATATCTTGAATTGTTAATACCATATAAAACGATTGAACCAATAAAAGAGCAAATGCAACAAGTATTTTTAGGAGATAAATTTAACATAGATCAAGACTGGGAGCGCATGCTTGCTGATAATGTACATAATATTGAACTCTCTATTGAAGCTGTAATAACAGATAAGATCTCAACAGTAAAAGAAGTCTCAAATCTCAAAATTGGCGACACTATTGTGATGGATCACGCAAAGGACAAAGAAATTACGGTGCGCACAGGGTCAATTCCGATATTTACAGGTCATATTGGCAAAGTAGAGAATAAACTCGCTATTAATTTGAAACATTTTATTAAAGAATAATTACTTATGATATTACTAGATATACTTCTTTTGATGATGATCACCATATGTATAGGATATTGCTATATATTAAATAAGCGCATAAGAAACCTGCATAATAGTAGAGTAGAATTTGCGAGAATGATCAAGGAGCTCAACATATCTATTGTCAAAGCTGAAAATAATATCAACAGAATGAGCGAACTTAGTAAAGTTACAAGCGCAGAGATACAATCCTCTGTTAATGAAGCTCAAAGTTTATCTACAGAATTAGCAGATATGCACGAATCAGGAGATTATCTACTTTCTAAGATAGCTAGGGCAATAAAAGATTATAAGAGTCTCATAGATAATGAAGTAATAAAAGATGAACGATATTTCTCTGAAAGTGATATAAAAAATAATAAAGCAGAGGAAGAATATGATATATCATATGCAGAACATCTGAAACAATTCATACAAAAAATAGTACCGAAACAAAAAGAAAGACAACGTAGCACTCTAAACCAGATGCACTACTATGATTCTTTAAGAAAAATCAATGTAAGAAAATGAGATCAATATTATTTTCACCTATATTAATGCTATTCTTGCTTATGCTTATTGCAAAAGCACTAATGCTGTGTAGTCGTATACAAGAGCAAGTCACTTATGCCATGGATACTATAGTCTCATCTGTACTTGTTGATACCGCTTATGCAGCATCAACAAGTACAGATGAGACTGATGTTAATCCAAGTAACTCTCTGGAGGAAGAAGAATACGATCAGAAAAGCAAGCGCAACTATACTGATGCCACAAAAATCAATGTTCTACCCACTCTAACACAATCTGAGATGCGTCTTTTGAAAGAGCTTTCAAAAAGAAGAGAAAAGCTAGAAGAAAATAGGCAAAAACTAGAGTTAAGGGAACAAGTATTAAAAGCGACTGAAGAAAAATTGGCACAAAAATTACTTGATTTAGAAACAAGACAGATACAGCTTGAAGAATTAATGAAACAATACGACAAGAAAGAGACTAACCAGATACTAAGTCTTGTGAAAATTTATGAAACAATGAAGCCAAAAGACGCAGCCAATATCTTTGATGAGTTAGATAGCACAGTACTATTTAGAGTTGCAAGCAATATGAAGGAAGTAAAGCTTGCCCCTATTATTGCCAATATGAGCACAGCAAAAGCTAGAGAGCTATCAATGGAGCTTGCCAAACAAAAGAGTTTTGAATAAAATGCATCATTATGATTTTATACTTACTTAGCGCATATAGTTTTACTCTCTCTGTGCTTAGTCTAACTATATTGAAAATATTGTTTGATTATTACAAAACTCATCGTGAATACAAGAAAGATAAATAGGCTAATTACTATTCTCGTCATATTATCTATTTGCTCGTCTGGAGTATATATCATACTTTCTAACTTGAGTGATAATATCGTATTCTTTTATCCGCCATCTGAAATACCAAAAACAATATCAAATACTGAAAAGATTCGTGTAGGAGGACTTGTAAAGCAAGGGTCAATACAAAAAATTGCATCCAATAAAATTCTCTTTACGATAGAAGATAATAAATCAGAATTACAAATAGAATATGAAGGTATAACACCTGCATTATTTCGTGAAAGACAGGGGATAGTTGCAGAAGGAAAATTCTCAGACGATCATCTTTTTATTGCATCAAAATTACTGTCAAAGCATGACGAAAATTATCGCCCTCCTGTTGATTAGTCTACTATAGTTCTGTACGAACAGCTTAGAGGAAAAACTAAATATTCTCTAAAAACTCTGACAGCTCATCCATAGATGAAATTGAAGTTATAGTAAAATCATGTGGGGACTTTTTAGCAAGATTTGAGAGTACCTTCATTGAACCAATCTCAACTAGGTGCGTTATATCCATCTTTGCCATCTTATCCATAGTTTCACGCCATCTTACACTTCCACATATCTGTGATATAAGATTTTGTTTAATCTCTTTAGGATCTGATGTTATGTCTGCAGACACGTTAGCGATTACAGGAATAGATGGAGGTAACATGTCCACTTCATCCAAAGCATGCTTCATAGGCTCTTCTGCGGCTTTGATAAGGCTTGAGTGAAACGGTGCACTAACATTCAATTTTATAGCCTTGTAAGAGTTGTCTTTTAGGACCGGTATAATACGGTCGATATTATATTCATGACCACTAATTACTATTTGACCTTCTACATTATCATTTGCTATTTCACACACGCCTTCTGTTACAATTTTATTCAATAATTTTTGCAAATCAGAAGAAGTAATGCCAATACAGGCAGCCATTGCGCCTTGCCCTCTAGGGGATGCGCCTTGCATAGATGTTGCCCTTACTTTAAGCAACTTAGTTGTATCTTCCAAGGTAAACACGCCAGAAGCACAAAGAGCTGTATATTCGCCAAGAGAATGTCCCGCTACTACGCTACATAGCTCATCAATATCTTTGCCAGTTTTTTGCATCATGACTCGTAAGATAGCAATGGATGTTGCCATTAAGGCAGGTTGAGTATTAGTAGTTTTAGAGAGCTCTTCTTTTTCGCCATTAAAAATAATATCACTCAGAGAATAACCGAGCGTATCATCTACGCTTCGGAACACTTCTTTTGCAACGGCTTCTGAGTAGTAAAAATCTTTTCCCATACCCAGCGTTTGTGAACCTTGACCAGGGAATATAAATGCTCTATTCATAATATGCTATGCTATATTCAAAAATAAATTAAATCATCGCTTTTAGAATATATGAGAATTCTCTCCTCACTGTCAATTATTTTGATGTTGCTAATCTTCCAGTTTAGCGCAGTTGCTCAGACCAGTTCTTCAAAGATTTTTACGCTAATAAAACAAAAGAAATATGACCTGGCTCTAGAAATGAGCAATAGCATTCAGCAAAAAATTGTATTATCTCATAAATATCTAGACCCAAAAGAAAGGAATAATTTTGCTGCAATGATCAAATTTTTGGAGCAAAATCCAAAATGGCCGCAGACAAATTTAATTCGCATACAGGCTGAAAATTCTATTAATGACTCCACGGACAATAAGGTAATTTTTAATTATTTTAAAAAGAATGAGCCAGTGACATCTAACGGTTATAAATATTACGCTATTGCACCTAGCTCCCTTGCAAATAAGCCTGAGAATTTACAAGAAATCGTCAAGAAAGGTTGGTATAAAGGTAATAGCACAAAAACATATTATGATAAATTTAAGGGCTATCTAAACGAACAAGATCATATAAAAAAAATTGATAATCACTTGTGGAAAAAGGAAGTTAGTGCAGCAAAAAATATAATGCCCTTTGTAAACAAGAAGTATCAGGAATCTTTTAAAGCGCAAATCGCTTTTATACAAAAACATTCAGACGCAAAAAAACTCTTCAAGAAAATACAAAAACAATATTACACTCAAGGGCTAATTTACCGATATCTTGCTCATTGTAAAACAGAGCTTCCACCAATATCTGAAATTATAGAATTTCTAAAAATTGCTAAGCAGAAAAAGGATCATGCAGATAGATTCTGGGAAGTTCAGTCATATTTAGCGAGAGAGTTTATCGAAAAGAAGAGCTATACAAGCGCATATAAACTTGTAAGTAGCTACTTTACTACAAATATAGGATTTAAAAGTGACGCAGAATTTTTATCTGGATGGCTTGCATTACGTTATCTTAAAAAGCCAAAACTTGCACTGCAACATTTTGAAAACTTCAATCAAATAGTTAAAACTCCTATTAGTAAATCACGTGGGCTATATTGGCTAGCAAGAAGCTACGAGGCAAATAATAACATGATAGAAGCAAAGAGGTTATATACTCTTGCATCGTCAAAATATCAATATAGCTTCTATGGTCAAATGGCAGCAATAGAGCTTGGCAAAAATACAATCGCTCTTCCAGCAAGCGTAGATCTTTCAAAATATAAAAACTCCGCAGCAACATATTTAAAAACAAATGACATAGCACACGCAACTTTATTAATATCAAAATACAGTACAACTTGCTTAGGAGGTGCATATATCAGATCAATCATTGCGAGTGCAAATGACAGGGAAGAAGTGATCAATATCCTAGCACTCCTGAAGGATAATCTAAACAGCGTACACTATCTATCTCATGCTGCAAAAAACGCTATGCAAAAGCATGTGTTTGCTAGGGATGCCGCTTATCCTGTGCCGTATAAGCTTACAGATACTTATGTCGAGAAACCCTTGATATACGGAGTAATAAAACAGGAATCAGTATTTGATCAAGCTGCAATAAGTAGTGCACATGCAAAAGGATTAATGCAGTTAATAGATCAAACAGCATGCGAAACTGCAAAGCAAGTAAGAGTACGTTGCAGAATATCAAAACTGACTACTGACCCTACGTACAACATAAAGCTAGGCAGCAATCATTTGAAATACTTACTAGGGAAGTATGATGGGTCCTATATTTTGACAATTGCTGCGTATAATGCTGGCGCACATAATGTTGACAAATGGCTCAAAATTTACGGTGATCCAAGAAAAATGACAAATGTACGGAATGTACTTGACTGGCTTGAGCTTATACCGTTTTATGAGACTAGAAATTACGTACAAAGGGTATTGGAGAATATTCAAGTTTACAGAACAATTATAAACAAAAGTAACAAATTTAGCTTAAAGCAAGATATGCTAGGTATCGGTTTATCAAAAAATGAAAAGAAATTAATAATGAGTAAATTATCCTTAGGTGATGTTGCACCAGACTTTTCCTCTTCTATATCTGTGAGTAACAGCCACAAAAAAATCAAACTTTCAGAGCTTAAGGGCAAATTCGTTGTATTGTATTTCTATCCAAAAGATAGCACACCTGGATGCACTCTGGAATCAAAGGGATTTAATTCACTGCTGCCGGAATTCAAAAAATTAGGAGCTGAAGTGATAGGCATCTCTAAAGACGATATCACTTCGCATGATCAGTTTAGTAAGAAGCATAAACTAGAGTTTGCGCTTGCATCAGATGAAAATGGTAAGATATGCGAAAATTATGGCGTATGGGAAGAGCAGTCATTCTTAGGCAAAAAATATATGGGGATTACAAGAGCAACTTTTCTCATAGGGAAAGATGGTAAAATCGTACATATTTGGCCGAATGTATCAGTAATAGGGCATGCAAGCGCAGTACTTGATAAATTAAAAGAAATTCAAAATGAAACTCACAAATAAAGTTAAGAAAATTTTATCGTACTACGAAAGTGATAATGCAGGAACTGTCACCAACCTGTCTAGAATATTGATGCATGGCTATCTTGGTGGCACAGGAAAATTGGTGATTTTACCCGTAGATCAAGGGTTCGAGCATTGTCCTGCTAGGAGTTTTGCAAAAAATCCAGATAGCTACGACCCTGATTATCATTTTAAACTCGCAATAGATGCAAAACTGAGTGCTTATGCAGCCCCACTTGGAATGCTTGAATTATCTTCTACAAAATATGCTGGATGTATTCCAACGATCCTAAAACTCAATAGTAGTAACTCCCTTGCGCAAAAAGACTCTCCCGATCAAGCTATTACTGGTTCAGTGCGAGATGCACTCCGCCTTGGATGCTCCGCTATTGGTCTTACGATATATCCAGGTTCACCTAACTTCCTTAACATGATTGAAGAAGCAAGAGAGCTAATAAGCGAAGCTAAGTCTTATGGTCTTGCATCTGTGATATGGTCTTACCCAAGAGGAGGTGAGCTTACTAAAGAAGGTGAAACTGCAATAGATGTATGTGCTTATGCTGCGCATATGGCTGCTCTGATCGGTGCACATATCATCAAGGTAAAACCTCCAACAAACCATCTTGGGAATAAAGATTCAAAATTAGTATATGAAGAGCAGAAAATTGATATTTCTACGTTAAGCGCAAGAGTAAATCATGTAATGCAGAGCAGCTTTAATGGAAAAAGAATAGTTGTTTTTTCTGGCGGGGCTGCAAAATCTACAAGCAATATTCTAGCTGAAGTGAAGGAAATAGCTTTAGGTGGAGCAAATGGTTCTATCATAGGACGCAACAGCTTCCAAAGACCTTATAAAGAATCCTTGGAATTGCTACGTAATATTTGTGAAATATATAAGCAATCCTGAATTATCAATTTAAAAAAATAAAGAATAAGTTTTATGGCACAGAAAACTTCGTTAGCATGTTTCAAGTCATATGACATCAGAGGCAAAGTACCGGAAGAACTAGATGAAGAGTTAGCTTATCAAATTGGACATGCTTATGCTCATGTCATAAAGCCATCTTCTGTAATAATAGGTCATGATGTACGGCTTGAAAGTATCCCACTTGCAAGACAACTTGAAAAAGGCTTGCTTGAGTGCGGTGTAGACGTGGTAAATATAGGATTATGCGGAACAGAAGAAGTTTATTTTCATGTATTTGATAAGGAAAATGAAGGAGTAGGAGGCGGGATAATGGTCACTGCCAGCCATAATCCGAAGGGCTATAACGGTATGAAAATGGTAAAGGTCGGAAGCAGACCTATGTCATGGGATGATGATTTAAAGAAAATACATGATTATATTGTAGAAAATAGAAATGATCCCAGCCCTTATATACAACAACACTTTGGTGAAAAAAAAGTCATCAAAAATAAATCAGAATATACCTCACACTTAGCATCATATGTTGATACAAAAAAACTTAAACCCCTTAAAATAGTTGTTAATGGAGGGAATAGCCCAGCATGTCTTGTAATAAAATTGCTTGAAGAGATTTTGCCGTTTGAGTTTATTTATATGAACGAAGAGCCTGATGGGCATTTTCCAAATGGAGTGCCGAATCCTATGATAGTAGAAAATCGTGTTACAACATCACAAAAGGTAATAGAATCTAAAGCAGATTTTGGCGTAGCATGGGATGGAGATTTTGATCGTTGTTTTTTGTTTGATCAGCATGGAAAATTCATAGAAGGATATTATATAGTCGGTCTACTTGCCAAGGCTTTTCTAGAAAAAAATCAGGGAGGAAGGGTAATACACGACCCGAGGTTAATTTGGAACAGTATTGATATAATAGAATCCTTGGGGGGAAAAGCTGTTCAGAGCAAATCAGGTCATAGCTTTATAAAAGAGAAGATGCGTCTTGAGGAAGCAATTTATGGAGGCGAAATGAGCGCACATCATTACTTCAAAGATTTTGCTTATTGTGATAGCGGTATGATACCTTGGCTCTTAGTAACGGAATTGCTTAGTACATCTGGCGCAGAACTCTCTGAACTCGTAGATAACATGATAAAAAAGTACCCATGCAGTGGAGAGATTAACTACAAAGTAGATGATGCAGATAAAACTATCAGCAAGGTTGAAGAATATTTCAAGGGCCAAGGGGGAAATTTTGACTATACCGATGGAGTAAGCGTTGAGTTTCCAAAATGGAGGTTTAATATAAGAAAGTCAAATACGGAGCCATTAATTCGGTTAAACTTAGAAACTAGAAGCGAAGAAATTTCTATAGCAGAAAAAGTTTCTGAAATTAAAGAAATTATAGGATTGTATCATTGAACGGGAATGGCATTGCCTGCACGACTCTAGAAAATCTAGAAAGTTTCCAGATTCCCCTTGTCTTTCCGCATGCGACCACTTCGCTCTATTGTCATTCCGTAAGCGACCTCTTAAGGGAGCTATACGGAATCTCATATCATAGAGCAAGACTTTATGTCTTAGAGATCTCGTATAATTCGCAAAACGCTCATTTACGAGATGACAGGCTGAGGGTTTTCTAGACTCAATAGCCATGCGAACAACACTACGGAAGTGGAAATGTAACAACATCAAAATAATCTTTCAATGATTTTCCAGTATCGCAATCGGATGATAATTTGGAGTTAATAGGAATTTGAGCGAGTAAGGGGATGTTATGTTCTTTTGCTATTTCTTTCCCACTATTTCCAGAAAATATATTTATCTTCTCCCCCATAGTACTGTCAAAATAATAGCTCATATTCTCTATTATTCCACATATTGGCACATCAAATTTTTTGTATAAATCAATGGCACGATTTACATCAAGCTCTGATATCTGTTGAGGTGTTGTAACCATCAGAACTTTATCTATAAAATAACTTTCTAATAAACTTAAATGTATATCACCAGTTCCTGGTGGTGTGTCTATTATCAGATAATCAAGTTTTCCCCATTTAGTAAGCAACATCAGTTGGTAAAGAGCTTTAGTGACCATAGGTCCTCGCCAGCTAATAGAAGCAGATGGCTTGGCAAGAAATGCTATTGAATTAACAAGTACATCATGATTTCTCAAGGGAATCATTTTCTTCTCTTCTAATTCTGGCTTGCCTTCTAGGTTAAATATATGTGGAATAGAAGGACCATATATATCAGCATCAATTATCCCAACTTTTTTACTTTGAGATGCTAATTTTTGGGCAAGTAGTGCAGATATTGTTGACTTCCCTACCCCGCCTTTACCAGAAGCAATAAGTATAACTTCTTCTACCCCATAAATATGAATTCTTGGCTTTTGGGGCTGAGAAGTTGTTTTAGGTGAAGAGGAGCTATGAGGGCGATTACTCGTTAGCACAATGGAAACATTTTTAATATTTTCTATTTTTGTAATCTGCCTAATGGCTTCGAGTCTTATAGGTTCAATCTCTGACAATTCTATACCCGTTATATCGACGGAAAATCCAACATTATTACCACTAATTTTAATAATAGAAGCTCTATCCTTCATAGAAGAATCATCTGAAAAAACCAAATTAGCAATTATATGATTTATTTTATTCGGAGGTGAATTTGTCATGCTTGCAAAATCTTCTAAATTTCATTATGTTATACGAAATGTCGGCTTTTACAAACCTAAATTACTTCTAAAAATGCTCAACGAAATATACAAAAATATTTTCAAAAAATCTCCATGGGATAATTTTGATAATGAAGATAATCTTTTCACTAAGAAAAGAGGCAAAAATTTTGATTTTAATAATTTCAATAGATTCAACTTTGATTTCAACTTGAGAAATTTAGTGATATTGCTTGTCTCCGTGTTATTGCTTTGGCTTGGTAGTGGGTTTTATAAAATCAATGAGGGGGGGGAATCTATAGTTACTAGATTTGGGAAATATAGTAGAACTGGAATGCCAGGGTTGAACTATCACCTTCCTGCTCCAATAGAGAAAGTGGTAATCGAGGAAGTAGACAAATCAAGACGTATTGAGATTGGGTATCGCTCTACAGGTTTTGCAAGAGCTGGAGGTGCAGTTTCTGGGCGAGATCTTAAAACTGAAAGCTTAATGCTTACCGGGGATGAAAATATAGTGGAACTCAATGTTGATGTTATGTGGCATATTAGTGATTTTGTTAAATATTCTTTTAACTTAGATAGTCAAAAAGATACTGTAAAAGCTGCAGCAGAAAGCGCAATTCGTGAAGTAATAGGAAATACTGCAATTAGTGCTGTGCTCTCGAATCAAAAGCAGTCAATTGCAGATAAGATTGAATCTCTAACACAGAAAACTTTAGACGAGTACCAGTCTGGGGTTACTATTGAGCAGGTGAAATTGCTTCGGGCAGAGCCTCCACAAGAAGTAATTGCTGCATATCGTGATGTTCAGACCAGTAAGGCTGATAAGGAAAAAGCAGTGAACGAAGCGGAAGCTTATCAAAATGATATTTTGCCGAAAGCTCGTGGTGAAGCTGCAAAGACTGTTCAAGAAGCAGAAGGTTATTCCGCTTCTGTAACGGCAAGAGCAAAGGGTGATTCCGACCGATTTAACTCCATATATAAACAATATGTTGTAAATAAGGATGTCACTGGAAATAGACTATATATTGAAACCGTTGAATCTGTTTTACAAAATTCTGACAAAGTGATTATGGGTGGAGACGGAATGTTACCACATATGGCTGTAAATCAGCGTAATGTAACAAAGGAATAGAGGTATTTGGCATGAATAAATTACATATTGTGGCTTTGGGAGTAATTGCTTCTATTATTTTATTATCAGGAGCGTTCTTTACAGTAGATCAAAGAGAGACAGCTATGGTATTTCAGTTTGGTGAGGCTGTACGTATAGTGGATAAACCTGGTCTGAATATAAAAATACCTTTCGTGCAGAATGTGCAATTTCTCAATAATCGTATATTAGATGTAACAGCAGAGGAAAAAGAGCTTACAGCATCTGATGAAAAAAGGGTAATAGTAGATGCTTTTGCAAAATATAAGATTGTAAATCCGGTGCGTTTTATTAAGACTGTACGTAATTATTCAGGTGTTAATTTGCGCCTTAATAAGATATTAGAATCTGCTATGAGAACTGTTATTGGTAAAGCTCCTTTAAGTACCTTACTGACAGAGCAAAGATCAAACTTGATGTTACAGATACGAGATTTAGTTCGCACTGAAGCAAAATCTTTTGGCGTTGAAATAATTGATGTAAGGATTTTGAAGTCTGATCTTCCAACGGAAAATAGTAATGCGATATATCTTCGAATGCAAACTGAGCGTTACAAAGAGGCTAAACAGATAAGAGCAGAGGGAGCAGAGGAGTCTGCAAAAATTAAAGCTAATGCTGATAAGGAAGGTAAAATCATTCTATCCAATGCTTACATGGAAGCACAAAAGATAAAAGGTATTGGAGACAAAGAAGCTGCAAAAATCTATAATATAGCATACTCAAAAGATCCTGAATTTTATAAATTCTACAGATCTCTTGTTGCTTATAAAGCCTCTCTTGTTAAAGAAAATACACAGTTTATTTTATCTCCAAAAGCAGATTTCTTTAAATATTTACATATAGGAAAATAGATGAATATAGAAGAAGATGACTTAGATGATAATAAGATTGCTATAATTAGTTTTTATAGCTTTACTAATATTCAGGACATAGAGAAGCTACAACCACAAATCTTGCAAATAGCTAAAAGAAAATATGTCAAAGGCACAGTTCTTGTGGCACATGAAGGTTTTAATGGCTCTATTTCCGGTCTTGAAGAGAATGTTAGATTCGTAGTTAATGAAATAAAAAACCTTACAAACGCAGAGGATGTGAGTATCAAGATCAATTACTGCAGAAAACAGCCATTTTCTAAAGTAAAAGTAAAACTTAAAAAAGAGATAGTAGCTCTTAAGTTTGGTGATTTAGATATAGAAAATCTAAAAGGAGATTATATTGATAGCAAAGATTGGGATGAGTTCATAAGGCGAGATGATGTAGTCACTGTAGATACACGTAATAATTACGAGGTAAAGGTTGGTACGTTTGAAGGAGCGATAAATCCAGATACAGAGAATTTTAGTGATTTCCCTAAATGGACAAAAGATAATCTAGAAATGCTCAAAGGAAAGAAAGTAGCGATGTTTTGCACTGGTGGTATCAGATGTGAGAAGTCCACTGCACTTTTGAAAAATCATGGCATCAAAGATGTATATCACCTAAATGGCGGAATATTGCAATATCTTGAAGACACAAAGAATGTAAATGGCATTTGGAAAGGTGAATGTTTTGTGTTTGACGATAGAGGCGCAGTATCTTCAGACTTATCGCCATCAGAAGGCTTTTGGGTTGAAGATGGCCAAACTGCAAAAAGTGTAAGCATGAATAAATGAATGCACAACTAGCATTAGCAGATAGTAAGCGATGTGTTATCCTCAGCGATAATCGTATTATATATGATGCTATATGTGATAACATGAGTTTTACTGATGAGCTTCGTCTAGATATTTATAGCTTGCAAACTACCTTACAGATCCCCAAGATTAATCTGCTAATTGTAGATGACGGTAATATTAGTGCCGAGAATATCCCACTATACAGAATGAATACTCTTATAAATCTTACAAGCCAGAGTTTTGTTCCGGATGAAATACAAGTGTCAAAACCTTTTAAATTAAATGATTTACTGGATATTATTAAGCATAATATATCCACTCAAGGTCTATTTTGCTGTATTAATAACAAGTGGATTTACAATCAAAAAATTTCTAAATTTAGCTCGCAATATGAGGAAATATTATTAACAGACAAAGAAAATGAGATTTTTTCTGCATTACTCTTGAATAAGAAATTCACTCTTTCAAAAAATGAGATGAAGGATCACATTTGGCATTATCATAAAGATGCTGAATCAAAAACGATTGAGACTCATTTATATAATCTAAAAAAGAAATTACCAACTGGTTTATTAGAAGTTAGAAGCTCAGAGTGCATACTTCATGTAAATCAACTCGTTTGAGCTAGGGCTTTTTTTGTATCTTAAACACATAATTCGATTTGACTTACCGCATTGTGAACTCAATTATACAATAAAAAGTGCAACCTTAAAGAAAAGTTAATATACTTAATAGATGACTAGCATATTGATCATTTCAAATAGGAGAAGCGCATATGCCACCTAAGGATAAAACCCCTGAAACAAACATCACTGATTCAGAAATAATTGAATTTTACAAAGATTTGATGAGTGAAGATAAAAATCGATTTAAGAATAATACTCCTGATAAGTACGAAACAATAGAAGAAAAAACACAACGCTCCAAACAAGAATTGCAGAATAAGTTAAAGGAGCTGAAAAAAATAATCTTGCTTTGAAAGAAAAACAACAAAACGCAAAACATAATAAGATCACACAAAAATTACCTTTTAAAGAACGTTTATTACTAAAAAAAACTCCTAAAGAAATAAATGATAAATCAAAAGAAGCACAAACAGTGAGAGGAAAAGAGTTGGATGTAA
>JAOMYS010000080.1 GCA_028372485.1 Rickettsiaceae bacterium
ATCTAAAACGCACAAAACTCTGTGAGAATAACAAGATTAACATTACTTTTATTATCACTTTTTATATCGGTAACAGCTATGGCAAAGAACGCATATGATTTTAAATTCCACTCCATTAACTCAGGCAAGGAGATAAAATTATCAGATTTTAAGGAAAAAATTGTGATGGTAGTAAATACCGCATCAGAATGTGGCTTTACTAATCAATACGGGGAGCTAGAAAAACTGTACAATGATTATAAGGATAAAGGTCTTGTAATTATCGCAGTGCCATCAAATGACTTTGGCGGACAAGAGCCAGGAACTAATCAAGAAATTCAAAAGTTTATTCAAGACAAGTATAACGTTACTTTCCTAGTAACAGGTAAAGAAAAAGTAAAAGGAGAGCAGGCTCATCCTTTTTATATCTGGGCAAAGGAAGAAACTGGCAATGCTCCGATATGGAATTTTTATAAATATATAATTGGCAAAGATGGAAAAATTATTGATTATTTTGTTCCCTTAACAAAGCCTTCTTCGCAAAAGATCAAAGAATTATTAGATAAAAGTTTATAAAACGTCGCAAGACTATGATAACTATAACATCTATCATCTCAAGCGCTCCCCTTAATAATGAACACTAAAAAACACCCTATTCCAGAATATATCAACCTTAATAAGCTAGGCAAGCCAACTCTTGTCCACGTTAGACGGAGTCAAAGAGCTAAACGCATTTCTATCAGAATCAAGCATGAAAAAGTAGAATTGATAATACCGAATAGTAACTTTCAAAAGGCGCGGTTTTTTTTGCTTGATAAAGAATCCTGGATAAGAAAAAAACTAGAGTCTAGGCAAAAGACAATTTTCTATAATCCAGATAGCTTAATGATTTTTGGCATAGAATATCCTATTAAATATGCTGATAACGCGGAGCAAAAAGTAAAGTTATCTAATAGTACAATTATTGTATGCTCAACTATAGAAAATAGAACAAAAGCACTGAAGGAGTTTTTAATCGACCTCTTGCTTTTAAAAATCAAAGAAATAATGTCGTCCGTAGGAAGCCAAAAGAATTTAAGGTTTACAGAAATAAAAATATCTAACAATAAGAGCGTCTGGGGCAGCTGTTCTAGCAAGGGAGTGTTATCTTTTAGCTGGAGATTAATTTTTGCTCCCCTAGAGGCTATATATTATGTTATTGTTCACGAAATGTGCCATTTATTGGAAATGAATCACAGCCCTAGATTTTGGGGTTTAGTATCTGATCTTTGTCCCAATTACAAAACTCATAAATTATGGCTAAAGAAAAATGCCTACAGCTTACATAATTACAGTAGTAACTTAATCTAGCAAGGTAGAGAGTAATGGATAAACAAATATGGGAATTAAGAATTAAATGTTGCGATGTTATTAAAAAGTGCGAGGTAGATTCTGCTTATGAGCTAGAAGATTTATGTTACTTTATCTTAGAGTCCTTTGATTTTGATAATGATCATCCCCATCAATTTTATTTGTCACGCTCTGATCGACCATATAGTCGGGATATGCTAGAGATTAATTCATCAATGAAACTTAATGATGTTTTCCCAAAACAAGATAAAAGGAGTTTGCTCTTGTTATTTGATTTTGGAGATGAGTGGGTGTTTAAAATCTCTAAAACAGCTAAAAAACTAGATTTTATTGCCAATAAAAAATATCCTATTGTTACTGAGGAAAAAGGAGATAACCCAAAGCAATACCCAGACTACGAAGATTAGGAAGAAGTTAATACGAGAAAATCTAATTTCTTAAATACCAACACAACCCCCTCCCCTAGCGCATATATTAAATCGGTTGGTAATTTCCATCTAATATCAAAACAAGATTTGAGTCTAGATAGTATTAAGTGATACAATTAATTCTAGATGTAGATTAGTAGGTTTAATATGAGAGAAGCTAGGCTAAGAGAAGAAGCGGGTCATGTTTATATAAATGACTTTAATAAACAGCTGAGAAGAGCAAGAGAAAGGGATGAGCGAGACGAACAAGACAACGCAAGAAGAAATGAAGTTATTCCTCGTAACGGTAGGCACGAAGATCAAGGGACGGGGATAGAATGCCTTGATAACTGCTTGGATAGCGTGTGTAGTGCTATGTATAAGTGCTGCAAGGTGTTTTGTGGGATTTTTTGTTGTGTAGTGATTGCAATAAATGTATTTGGAGTTAATATTACATACACAGGCGATTCTAGCAATGATACCAACTCTGGTGATGGCACAAATTCTACAGAAAGCGGAGGGAATTTTAATTTTTTACAAGCTTCTCATGATATTAGCGATCAACAAGACACGAGTATGGCGGGAGATGTTTACCATCACGATGATCAATAAACTAAGTACTCAGTTTTATACTTAATGGATTTTACTAGGTTAGGCATGAGTTGAATTTAAAGGAGTGCACGCTCTGAAAGCTAAAAGAAAAATAATGCTCAAACTGACAGTTTGGACTCTGAGAGATTGAGGCAAAGCTGTCAATAAAATTGATAATGGACTCCACTCTGACGCAACACACCCTACCCTCTGACATCAGGCTAAAGTACACTCTAGATTGACGGGTTGGTTGTATGGTGTGGTTTTTTAATCCAACTCTTTGTGCTTAAAATGTATATACGAAAAGTGCATATTATATATGCATTATATAATATATATACAACTAAATAATATTGCTTATATAACAAGTATATAACGATTGATTGTCGCTATGTAGCCCTCATAGTATGTTTAGTAATCCATGTTACTAAATAACTGTTGTGTATTCGTACGTTAATTGTTATTTATTGGTTATATAACTAGTAAATAACAATATGAGTATTTTTACAGTAGCTAGCACCAAAGGTGGCGTAGGAAAATCCACATTTATTTTAAATCTTGCAACCGTTATACAAAACTCAGGGAAAAAGGTAGCAATACTAGACGCTGATGCACAAGGGACTGTTAGTAAGTGGAATAAAGTTAGAGAATACATAAGAGCAAATGATTCTCTATTGCCGTCTTTATTTGTAGCCTCTGCTAGGGGAGAAGCTTTACTTGAAATAGCAAACGACAAAAAAAACAAGGTTATACCGTTTTGATTGACAGCCCTGGAGTGGATGATAATAACATGAGAGCCGCTCTATTGCGTAGTGACTATATAATCACTAGTTGTCCGCCTTCACCCGTAGATTTGTGGGAAGTAGAGACTCTCATGAATATATTAAAAAAACTTCAGAACATTCAAAATAGGAAGATACCACTTCTCCTATTCTTTAACAAAGTTCCTCCTAGACACCCAACCACCGTAATAAGAGAGGCGGTGTCGTTTCTTGAGCAAAACAATATTATTCCTGACTACATACTACCGACCTATATCTGCGAAAGAGCAGCCTTTAAACATTCTATTAAAGACGGAATGGGAGTAATAGAACACTCTCCTACTGATCTAAAGGCGATAGATGAAATAAAAAATTGCCTTAAAAACATAGAGACTTTTATAGAGTCGTTAAAGCAATAAGACGCTCTACTATTATATAACGAGTATATAATTATTATGTAATGCTTAATTATGAACAAAAAAAAATTAATTCCGAATCCTAATAAAATAAGCGTTCTTGAAACTAATTTTATAGACGAAAAAACTACCGAAAAGAATTTACAAGAACAAAAGATAAATCGATACAAAGGGCGTATGATTTCTATGTCCGATGAATTTTATGGGGAGTTAAATGAATTTTTGCAAAACAATCCTACCGACGGTAATAGATCAAGTTTTGTCGTTAGAATTGTAGCTGAGTACATAAAAATCAAAAAAGATCGTTGATATCTAAACAAAAAACACTCTATATACAATGGATAAATACCCACGGGTTAATAGTTGTATACTTATTATATAACCATTAGATAATACAACGCTTTACCCTCTTCCTGTAGTGCGTACGTTAAAACTGCTGTTAAATGTCTACATAACGCTTACACAAAAAAACACCTTCAATGTCGATTTGATGTTGACATCAAAGTATCCATTGCGCATAATGGCTTTATTGTACTTATATTTTATGATTTTATGGCTGTATTAAAAACCGATGTAAAAAGGATAACTTTAACTATGCCAAAACAATTTTTATCAGAATTACACTGTCACGTAAATAATTTCGCATTAACTGATAGGAGTAGGTGGCTTATAGAAGCTGCTAAGGAAAAGATGGCAAAAGAAAAGGAGATTTTGTCTGAAATAGATTTAAATGAATAGAAAAAATAAAAAGAGGTGCTAAGAACCGTTTAAAGATACCTAACACCACTAAAAAGCTACTTAAAGATTTTTATAAGAATAAGTTTCGACACAGTATTTCTTATACTAATCATTATATACTTTCTCTTGGTAAAATCAAGTATTTTTA
>JAOMYS010000081.1 GCA_028372485.1 Rickettsiaceae bacterium
GTGCCTAATTCTGTTGTCATCTAAGCTGTTATTCTATATTTAACAAGAGAAGTGGTCTCTTTTGTAAGTCCTAGTAACATACCCATTCCCATTGCGACCGCAAGTGTAGATGAACCTCCATAACTGACAAATGGTAGAGTCATGCCTTTTGTAGGTAATAGGTTGAGAGTTACACAAATATTGATCGTAGCTTGCAGACCAAACTGGGAAATAATTCCAACAGATGCTAGCTGTACAAATTTGTCATTTTCTTTGCTTACACGAATTAGCATTTTTATTACAATAAAAGCAAATAAACATACTATCATTATGCAGATAATTGCTCCAAACTCTTCCCCGGCAACTGCGAATATGAAGTCAGTATGAGAATCGGGTATATGTTGTTTTACTGATCCTTCTCCTGGACCTGTGCCATATAATCCACCATGCTCAAATGCAAGTATAGATTTACTAATTTGATAATTTTCACTATGTGATGGATTAAGGAAGCTATTTATGCGTGTTGTAACGTGGGGAAGAAAAAAGTAAGCCATCATAATACCTAATCCTCCAGCAAGCACTGATGAAATGATCCATATCATTTCTAGGCCTGCAACAAAAAGCTGAATGCCGAATATCATTGTCACTAAAATTAACATTCCAAAGTCTGGCTGTATAATGAGCAAAGATGCGACTGTGAGATAAAGTGCTATACATACTCTGAAGCTTGGAAAATCATCTTCATATCTAAGAGATAAAATCCAACCAGTGACTATTATAAAAAAAGGTTTCATGAATTCTGATGGCTGATATGAGAACCCAGCTATTCTGATCCATCTTGTTGCTCCTTTGACTTCATATCCGAATATCTTTACCAAAATCAGCATTACGATGCTGATTAAAAACCCAATAATAGCAAATCGCTTTATAGATTTTTTACCCATAGATGAAAATATTAATAAGAATAATGCTGCTACTATAAGATATATGACTTGCCTTGATGAGAAATAATTATCGCTTAAACCTACTCTTTCAGCCATCGCAAGACTAGTCGTAGTAACAAGAATTAGGCTGAAAGAAATCAAGAAAGATAGTGCTATGATGACTTGCTGATCAATAGCCCTCCACCATCTTGTAATAAAGTTATTCTTCATAGAAAACTTACTTTTTACAAGGATGTTGAAGTAGCATCAGTTTTTTTTCTGTCCATATTGGTGAAAACATCATCCCATGAACCAGTTGTGGCTGCCTTTGTATATTCAGTTGGCCTGTTCTCAAAGAAGTTAGTATGTTCAACGCCGTTTAGCATTTCATCTAACCATGGAAGTGGGTTATTATCTACCAAGTATATTTCTTTCAAGCCAAGTTGCATTAATCTACGATCAGCGATATACCTTATATATTGTTTTACTTCTCGTGCTGTAAGACCTTCAATTCCTCCAACCTCAAATGCAAGCTCAATAAATGCATCCTCGAAGTGAACGATCGTTGCGCAAGCCTCATATAAGCGACTTCTTAGTTGCTCATTCCAGACCTCGGGATTTTCTTGTACAAATGTTTTGAATAGATGAATGATGGAATTTGTATGCAGAGTCTCATCTCTTACGGACCAAGTAACGATCTGTCCCATACCTTTCATCTTATTAAATCTTGGGAAGTTTAATAAAATTGCAAATGATGCAAAAAGCTGAAGACCTTCAGTGAATGCTCCAAATACTGCTAAAGTAGTGGCTATATCTTCCTTTGTTTCAACGCCAAATTTCTGCATGTAATCATATTTATCTTTCATTTCCTTATATTTCATGAAGGCTTGATACTCTGTTTCATCCATACCAATTGTATCTAAAAGATGAGAATAAGCAGCGATATGTATTGTCTCCATATTAGAAAAAGCTGAGAGCATCATCTGCACTTCTGTTGGTTGAAACACTTGTGAATAATGCTTCATGTAACAGTTATTTACTTCAATATCTGCTTGCGTGAAAAAACGAAAAATTTGAGTTAGTAGGTGTTTTTCACCTGAAGATAGATTATATTTCCAATCCTTTACATCATCAGCAAGTGGAACTTCCTCTGGTAGCCAATGAATTTTTTGTTGAGTATGCCAAGCTTCATATGCCCATGGGTACGAAAAAGGTTTGTATATCGGTTTTGCATCTAATAGTGACATTATATTTTTCTCCTTAAATTTTAAGATAAATAGATAAATTGACTATATACCATATCATAATCAATTTAGATGAACATTGTACTAGAAGCAATGAGCGACTCCTATAATAATAGGTGAGCGAAAAAGCAACGACGTAGAATTTCACAATAAGTTGATTATTGACAGGACAAGCATTCATCGTAATCATTTTCAGTTGTTGAGTTCTCAATCTCATTTTCTGGCAGGCTCAATTGCATTTTATTACTTTTTTCAAGATCAATCATTTCCTGTGCTTGGGTTACTGCATGCGATACTTTATCCGCCCTTTGTATAGAAGTAGATCGTGCGTAGTAAGCGCTTTTAATTCCCTTTTTCCAAGCTTTAAAATGTACATCATGTAAATATTGCTTACTTACATTTCCAGGCATGAATATATTCAATGATTGAGATTGTGAAATATAAGGGGTACGGTCAGCTGCAAGCTCAATAATCCAATTTTGATCAATTTCATAAGCGGTCTTAAAGACGTCCTTTTCATGATCAGTTAGGAAATTAAAATGCTGCACAGATCCTTCATGTGTTGAGATTGATGACCATACTTGGTCGTTGTTAAATCCTTTTTCTTCAAGAAGTTTTATTAAATTTTTGTTCTTAACAGTAAATGATCCAGTAAGTGTTTTTTGAGTAAAGCTATTAGCGGCATATGGCTCTATACCAGGTGAAGAGTTACCACAAATGATAGATATTGACGCAGTAGGTGCTATGGATGTTTTATTACTGAATCTCTCTTGTATTCCTACTTCCTCAGCATCTATGCAAGCGCCACGTTCTTTTGCAAGTAGTTTGGACGCTTTATCAGTTTCCTTTTTGATGTGTTCAAATATTTTGTTGTTCCACACTTTTGACATGACCGACTCTATTGGTACATTCTGTGACTGCAAGAAAGAGTGGAAACCCATTGCTCCAAGGCCGACACTGCGTTCTCTTGAGGCTGAATATACAGCACGTGACATAGTCTTTGGTGCAGATTTTATGAAATCTTCCAGTACGTTATCCAAGAATCTCATCACATTTGGTATAAATTCCTTATCATCCTTCCATTCTTGATAATACTCCAAATTCAAAGAAGAGAGGCAACATACTGCTGTTCTTTCATTTCCTAAATGATCCATCCCGGTAGGAAGTGTAATTTCTGCGCACAGATTTGATGTTTTTACTTTCAAACCAAGCTTTTTGTGATGCTCGGGGATTTGTTTATTCACAGTGTCTGTAAAGAGCAAATAAGGCTCACCCGTTTCAATACGTGTAGTCAAGAGTTTACTCCATAGCTCTCTTGCATTTACGGTAGTCATTACTTTTTTGGTGAGCGGGCTAATAAGTGACCATTCCTCATTATTTTCTACAGCATGCATGAATGCATCTGGTATCGACACTCCATGATGAACATTGAGTGCTCTACGATTTACATCTCCACCTGTCGGCCTGCGCAAATCAATAAACTCTTCGATCTCTGGATGGTCAATTGGAAGGTACACAGCAGAACTTCCTCTACGCAGAGACCCTTGAGAGATAGCAAGAGTCATAGAATCCTGTACTTTTAAGAAAGGCACTATACCAGAAGTCTTGCCATTACCACGTACTGTTTCATTGATTGAGCGCACATTACCCCAATAGCTTCCTATGCCGCCACCCCTTGCAGCTAGCCAAATATTCTCATTCCATAATTTAACTATGCCCTCTAAACTATCTCCAGTTTCGTTTAAAAAGCAGGAGATAGGTAGCCCTCTGTCTGTACCGCCATTACTCAGTATTGGTGTTGCTGGCATAAACCATAACTTACTCATATAACCATACATTGCATCTGCATGTTTTTGGTTATCTGCATAATAGGAAGAAACACGTGCAAATAGATCTTGGTAACTTTCTCCTTCTAATAAATATCTATCTTTCAATACAGTCTTTCCAAAATCCGTGAGAAGATTGTTTCTCTCATTTTCAGTATTTACTTTGAATTTGGTTTTATATGCAATGGTCATTTAGATCCTTTTAGGTTTTGGTAAATTATATCTACCCATGGTAATATGCTGCAATAGTAACTTCAATAGTAAATTTGTACATGTAGTGTGTTTTTTACTCTTATATACTATATGTAGTATATTAATTATTGTTTCATAATTTTACCTTACTGTGATTATGGGTGAGTTGTTGCCTAATTTACCTGCAAGAAAATAGAGGTTTTTTTACAAAGAACATAGA
>JAOMYS010000082.1 GCA_028372485.1 Rickettsiaceae bacterium
GAAGTAGAGAGAACTACGTATAGCTTCCTTAGCGGTCGCTTATTGGAAAGACAGCGAGGGAAAAAACCACTTACGAAACAACAAACCACCTACCATCATCCTGTAAATCTGAGTATTATAGTAGATTAAGTTGTAATTTGATATTAAGACGCCTCAGGATATGGTTAATATATTAAATTTTTACAAAAAATTACTTGCACCGATTTTTAATTGTGAGTTATATTGGTTTATAGGCATAAATTTGAGGAAATTGATATATGCAAAAAGTTGTTGTACCAGAAGGTTATGTTCCGTCTGAAAATGAAGAATACATGAACCCAACGCAGCTTGAATATTTCAAGCAAAAATTGCAGAAATGGAGAGAAGATTTACTAGAGGAATCTCGTGATACTCTCGATCATTTAAGGGAAGAAAATTGGAATGAGTCAGATTTAAATGATAGAGCAAGCGTTGAAACAGAAACTACTATAGAACTCAGAACAAGGGATCGTTATCGCAAACTGATAGATAAGATTGAAAGCGCTATAGCTAGAATAGATTCAGGCGATTATGGCTATTGTGAAGATACTGGTGAAGAAATAGGTCTAAAACGTTTAGAGGCAAGACCTGTTGCTACACTTTCTATTGAAGCTCAGATGCGTCATGAGAACTATGAAGAAACACATCTTGACGAAGATAAGGTGAATGCATAACTTATAGCTATGTATTCGTATGGTCTTTCTTTATCTTGAGCAATTTTTGCGCTAGGAAACTAGAAAATTCTATAATTACTCCATCTCTTCTTCTACAAGAGCCATGCAACAACGTTAGATTAAGTATATAGTAGATTAAGTGGAATTTGCGTTCTAAGACTTTTTTGAACCAAAAGAAAGGCCAGCAAATTTCTTGTTAAAGTCACTAACATTCTTATTGGACTGGTTCACTACATTAACAGCACCTTTGTTCCAAGCTGGATGCTTGCGAAAATCAATATCCATCAATAATTCATCAGAATGCAAAGTAGAGTGAGTTGTGAACTCATCCTTGCCAATTTTAATTTTTAATTTTTTATATTTTGGATGGATATCTTTTTTCATGATACAAGCTCTTTATTTTTACGAGATATTTCCTTCTTTGCTTTTTTAGCTTTGATGGACATAAGAGAATCCTTTGCTCTCAGCATGAAAGCATCAAATCCACCTAACTTCTCAATTGTACGCATAGTTTTAACGACAATTTTCAATCTGTATTTTTCACCAGTAAGCTCGCTGACATATGCAATGCTTCTTATATTAGGCTCAAAACGCCTTCTAGTTTTTCTTTGCGAATGCGACACGTTATTACCATACTGCACAGCAACACCAGTTAATTCACATCTACGAGACATAAGTCCAACCCATAAAATTGTTATTCTTCTAAGTGAGCAAAGATATAGATATTTTTATAGCATGTCAATACTCTTTGCTTATTTCAGCTCTAATACTACTTCTTCAAGAGTAGATATCTGATCCCTAATTTTTGCAGCATCTTCGAATTCTAAATCTTTTGCTGCTTCTTGCATCTCCTTTCTGAGTTTAGCTATTAGTTTCTGCAATTTCATTGGGTCAGATATTATGTTTTTTGCGTTATCGCCTCCTCTTCTATCATCATTAGCTGTTATTTCTTGAATACGCTGCAATTCCGTAAGCACATGGATTTTGGTATTTACCGTCTTAGGAATAATATTATTTTTCTTATTGTATTTTACTTGAATTTCTCTACGCCTTTTAGTTTCAGCAAGAGCCCTTTCGATCGACCCTGTCATTTTATCAGCATAAATAATAACTCTTCCTTCACTGTTCCTAGCTGCTCTTCCTATTGTTTGAATTAGTGCAGTTTCTGATCGCAAGAAACCTTCCTTATCTGCATCAAGCACAGCAACGAGCGCACATTCAGGAATATCTAACCCTTCTCTAAGTAAATTAACACCAACAACTATATCAATTTTTCCTAGCCTGAGATCTCTGATGATTTCAACTCTTTCAAAAGTCTGAACTGCAGAATGCAAATACTCAGCTTTATACCCCAGCTCCTGCAAATAATTTGTTAAATCTTCTGCCATTTTTTTAGTAAGGCTAGTTACTAATATTCGGAAGCCCTGGCTTATTGTATTTTTAATTTTATCCAGCAGATCTTCTACCTGATTCGTGGCTGGTCGGACTATACATTCGGGGTCAACAAGACCTGTTGGCCTTATAACAAGCTCTACTACTTCACCATTTGTTTGATCTAGTTCAAAGTCGGATGGTGTTGCAGAGACAAAAATACTTTGCGGTCTTAAATCCATCCATTCATCAAATTTCAAAGGTCTATTATCTAATGCCGAAGGTAATCTGAACCCATATTCAACAAGGGAGCTTTTGCGTGATTTATCACCATTATACATAGCCCTGATTTGGGGGATCATCACATGTGACTCATCCACAAATAATAATGCATCATCTGGAAGATATTCAAATAACGTTGGTGGAGGCATTCCGCTTTTGCGTCCAGTTAGAAATCTGGAATAATTTTCAATACCTTTGCAATGACCAGTGGCTTGTAGCATCTCAATATCGTATTGAGTTCTTTGATTTAATCTATGAGCTTCTATGTTTTTATCTAGCTTTTTTAAAAGAATTAGCCTCTCCTCTAACTCTTCTTGAATCTCTGCGATTGCTTTCTTTATTACAGATTCAGGAGTTACAAAATGAGAATTTGCGTAAAGCGTAACAACATCTAGTTTACGAAACTTCTCACCAGTTAGCGGGTCAAATTCACTTATAGACTCAAGCTCATCTCCAAAAAAACATAAACGCCAAGCTCTTGTTGCATAATGAGATGGGAATACATCAATATTTTCACCAAGCACACGAAATGATCCACGTTCAAATGCTATATCGTTACGTTCATACTGTAGATCTACAATTTTGTTCAAGAGTTCTTTACGAAAGTAATCTTTGCCTACTTCTAAATCAAGAGTCATCTGAGAATATAGTTCAGGCGAGCCAAGACCATATATGCAAGATACGGAGCTTACTACGATTACGTCTCTTCTTTCCATAAGAGAACGTGTTGCTGAGTGCCTCAAGAGATCAATCTGTTCGTTAATAGACGAGTCTTTCTCTATGTAAGTATCAGTTCTTGAAATATAGGCTTCGGGTTGGTAATAGTCGTAATAAGAAACGAAATACTCCACAGAATTATCTGGGAATAGATCTTTCATCTCGGAGTATAATTGAGCGGCAAGGGTTTTATTATGTGCCATAATTAGTGCGGGACGATTGCTTCTTTCAATAACATTCGCCATTGTAAAAGTTTTACCAGAACCAGTAATTCCCAAAAGCATTTGAGATTTTTCACCATTTGCTAAACTGCTAAGTAGTTTTTCTATTGCTTGCGGCTGGTCACCACTTGGCTGGTAGTCTGACTTTATTTTGAATCTATCCATTGACGTAGCCCTGAAATCACCCTAAATTCATATTACTACAGTATAGTTTTTAATTAAAATAATAACCAATGAAAAAAGTAGTAATATATACAACAACCGTGTGTCCATTTTGCGTGCGAGCAAAAGCTTTGCTGGATCGTAAAAATATTCCTTACGAAGAAATAAATGCCGAAGATGAAAAAGTACGCAATCAAATGATAAAAAAATCTGATGGCGCAAAAAGCGTACCACAGATTTTCATAGGAGATCAGCATATTGGCGGTAGCGATGACCTACACGCCCTAGAACAAGATGGGAAATTAGACAAGCTCTTATCATAAACCTTTTTTGAATTGAAGCATTACCACTTGTTGCCTTATTTTCTAAATATCTTGCTATCTTTTAATCTTAAAAAAGATTATACTGACTGCAACTAGTGTATGGAAAATCGCAATATAATGATATTAAGCAGCAATCACGAAAGATCCATTAATTAGCTTCGATTATGCAATCAAATACTTGCTCAAGGATAAAGGCGATTATTCTATAGTAGAAGGATTTATTTCAGCTTTGCTTAAAACCAAAGGATATAAAGATGTTAAGATAATAGCTCTCTTAGAGACTGAAAGTAACAAAGAAGATAGCAAAAGCAAAAGAAGTTTGGCTGATCTTATCGTAGAGGATGAAGATAGGAATAAATATATCATTGAAATTGAACGCAATGCAAAAGACTCTTTTATTCACAAATCATTGTTTAATACTTCAAGGCTTATTGTAGATAATCTTGCACAAAGAGAGGATTATACCCAGATAGTGAAGGTATTTCATATATCTCTGCTTTATTTCCCAATAGGAAGTGGAAAGGGCAGCGTATATCACGGTGAGA
>JAOMYS010000083.1 GCA_028372485.1 Rickettsiaceae bacterium
AAAACCTGTTAAATTGATCGCTTCTGGTAAGTCTTTTTTTGCTGCTGAGTATGAAGATTCAGGTGAGCTTGTGCTAAGTCAAGGTGGGCAAGCAATCTCTTGGGGTAGTGCTAAAAACCTTAGTTAGCCTATTGGTATTTCAATAAACTGCATTTCATGGTGATAGATGTTGTATTTTCTATCACTAGATAAGCTTTAATCTATCTATATATTTATTCAAATGAAATTATCTAATACTCTGTTAGAACTCCTTGTGTGTCCCGTATCTGGTGATAAATTGGAATACGACAAAAAACATAATGTATTAATTAGTAAAAAAGCTGGATTGATGTACCCTATAATAGATGGTATTCCTATGGTTCTTGAATCTGAGGCTATGAAGATTACTAAAGGCAAGAAAGAATAAATTGACTATATTTGGTAAATTATCATGATTGATATAAAATATTCAAATTTTGATCTTGATACTGCATCACATAAGTCTGCTATATCTTCTGCAAAACAAGCTGTTTCCAAAATAATCGATTCTATTGGAAATAAAAATCCACTTTACAAGATATTTGCGTGTGATCATGCTAGATATCAAGCAGAATCTTGTATTCCTTATGTGAAAGAAATTAAAGAAAGTTTTTCTGATTTAATAGTAGTAGGAATGGGTGGTGCAGTACTTAATCCACAATCTCTTCTTTCTCTTATTAAGGACTCAGAAAAATCTGGTATAAAAATTCATTATTTACATAATACTGATCCTATCTTTTTAGAAGAATTACTATCTAAAGTATCGCTAAAAGATTGCGCTGTGCTTGCGATTAGCAATTCAGGAAAAACTCTAGAGACTCTATCTTTAGTTGGTGTGATGATTTCTGAATTTAAAAAATCTGGATTATCAACTGAGCTAGGAAAACATTTTTATTTTATTACTAATCCAGAATCTGGTTTTCTAAAGGATATCGCTCAAAAAATTAGTGGTACAATTATTGAGCATACAGCAGGAATTAGCGGTAGATATTCTGGTCTAACTAATGTAACTAGCCTAATAGCGCAAGTAGCTGGGGTTGATGTTTATGAGTATCTAGATGGTGCGCAGCTTGCATTAGATGATTTGTATCAGAGTAGGGAAGAGAGTAAGTCAGCACTCGCTGCATCTTGTATTTTTGATGCTAAGAAACCAATTATGGTGAATGTTGGTTATCTTCAAAGATTTGATTATTACTTAGAGTGGTATTCGCAAATTATAGCTGAATCATTAGGGAAGGATAAGAAAGGCATCACGCCTATTAGAGGTCTTGGACCAAATGATCAACATAGCATGTTTCAGCTATATTTAGATGGCGTACAGGATAAAATTTATAGCTTATTTTATATAAAAGATTGGAACAACGAATATACTTCATATAAAACATGCAATATGCAAGAACTTGATTATATAGCAAATAAAAAATTACAAGATATCAATACTGCAAATTACGAAGCAACACTTCATTCTTTGGTTAGCAAAGGGCTTCCTACTAGAAACGTCTTGCTTGAGAATTTATCTGCAAGGAGTGTAGGTTACTTAACAGCATATTCAATGTTAGAAGTCATAATATTAGGGCATATGATAGGTGTAAATCCTTTTGATCAACCTGGAGTTGAGAGCATAAAGAAGGAATCTAAAGGTAAGATTTCACTATAATTCCAATTATGGGCATTGCTTATTAACTATAGATAGAGGTTGAAGAATAATTACTTCAGAGTTAGACTAGGAGTAGATAACTAGATGAAAGGATGAATATGACAACTCCACGATCAAAAAATTCTGAAGTAGAGAATCTTGGGGAAGCATTGGATAATAATCATTCTGATGAGTAATAGCTATTGCATGGAGTAGCTACGTAAAGGGGTGTTTTAGAGCTAAGAGGCTTAGCAGCTTATTCTGGCAATACAATTTCAAAATTATAGATGCCTATATTGCTGCCATCTACTATTTCTGCAATATTCTTTAGGGAAGGGTATAATATAGGATTTTTTATTTTCTTGCCTTTTAATATAAGTGTAGTTTGCATATTAGACTTTTCATAAGGTTCAACTCTAATATTAATATGTGAAGATTCACCATGCATAGCAGGGGGGTATATGGTTATAAAATGAAATTCACCATTATTATTCGTCGTAGCTATTCCGTTACCTGTAAAACTACCTTTGTTTTTTTGATCTATTAATTTTTCATCTACAACAGTTTCTTTAAGAGGCTTATATGGATATTTGCCGTTACAATTTGCTTGCCATATGTAGATTTTTGCATTTGAAACAGGGTTGCAATTTTGATCAAGTAATATTCCGCTGACTATAATTTTTTCACCGCAATATATAGCTTCTTCTCCTGTAGGTTTTAGAAGATTATTTGTAGGATGAAATATATTTGGCTCATAATTATTCATTGTAGACTTTGTTGCCTTGCAGCATTTGCTCTGTTCAATTTTATTAGCAAATGACAAAGTGCTTATGGTAAAGAATGAGATAACGAGATAAAAATATAGTGCAAATCTGGTCATTATAACAAGTTACGATTCAAGATAAACTGACCATAGTGTATCAAATTGCTAATCACTTGAATAGTTTGATGCAGTTTTTGATGCTAATTTTCAATATTTAATTGACAAAAATACTCTGATCTTTGTTAATCAAACCTTGACACTAAATTATAGACTAAATATATGCAGAAGATTCTTACATTTATAATAGCATGTGGAATCATTTATATGATTGTACAAAAAAATATACAATCTTTAGATGTTGGTATAACACCACCTGTTACTAGCCCCCCAAAAAAATCTGGTGATATTCAAGAAGCTCAAAAAGACGAGCAAGTTGTACAAAATGGTACATTCTTTGAGAAAACATTATCGAGTATTCTGGTTAATGTACTGAAAACAGATGAGGGCAGAATTTTTATAGAGAATATATTACAGCCTGCGAATAAGAGTCTTAGGGATGGTGATGGTGGTTTCCAAATGAACAATGATTCTTTTATACAATCAATTTTTAAAATTATCACATTTGGTGAACCGAAAAAGGAAATTGCTTCATGTGGTCATGTGGTGACTGTCGAATATAAGATATTAAACGCCAATAATTTGGTGATTGAAGAAAATGCATCCACATTTCCATTGGGCTCTGAAAAAATCGCACCTGCGCTGGATGCGGTAATTGTTGGAATGAGTATAGGGCAAACTAGACATGCCACAATTAACAGTAAACATATTGCAGATACTGCAAGTAACTCGGAGAGCTATTTTAAGGTAAATGTTCTTCTTAAAGATATAATACCGAAAAATTTTATTCCAGATGATGTTAAGGTTTTTGATGATCAATTAGCATATAGAATGCCCCTTTTATGTGGAAATAAGGCTATCTATGATGCAAAAATTACTAGGCTTAAAGATGGAAAAGTGATTTTTAATTCTGAAAACTCTGGAAAGAGAATCAATATGAAGATAGGTAATTTAAGTTACCCTGTAATTTTTTCTCATGCGCTGCATAATAAAACCCCAGTTGGTACAAGAACTGTAATTGCAAAAGGAGGAGTCTTTAAGTCTTATGCATCTGATTACAGCACAATATTTCAAGACAAGATCTTGCCAGAAAAAGAATATTTTATGTTAGAGTTATATAATTTCCATGGAAGTCCTTAATATCCCAAGATAGGATATTAAGGATAAGAGAGAACTCTTAAAGATTATCGATGTAATCATCAGAAAAAATATCCGTTGAGATGACACAATATATCTCAACCCTCTGTTAAAATGCCTGATATTCAGTTAGAAAACTTATTGCCTGAAATTCAGGAATATCGTCTTTCTGTCTTAGATTATATTAACTTGGCGATACTTTATTATTTTTGTGTTAATATCTTAACGCTTTGACATAAAAATTATATCCTATGAAAAGAGAAATTAAGAGTATCTGTGATGACGATAATGATAGCCAAAAAACCGCTTTACATACAAGAAAACGTTATCCGCAAGAAGGATATCTGATGCAAAATAAAATCATGTTATGTATAATTCAGGAAAACTCAGGGCGTCAGTTGGAAAGGCGCTATGATACAACAATCAATAACTTCATTAAACTATGGATCGTTAAGGAAAACTCAAAAAGTCAGTACACAAAAAAGTTATATGAGGTGAAGTTGCAGAATAAATATTGCGATACTATCAAT
>JAOMYS010000084.1 GCA_028372485.1 Rickettsiaceae bacterium
TACTTCAGCTTCTCCTTTTTCTTTGATTTCATCAATGTGGTTTGAAAAATTATGCTGTACATGTGCTGTATCACATGGAGATCCTATTGTTGCGACGGCCTTTACTTCTGGAACTTTAGATGCCGCAGCGATTGCAGCTGTGCCGCCAAGGCTATGCCCAACAATAATCTTAGGAGCTTGGTAATTCTCTCTCATGAAATCAGCGGCAGCAATGAGGTCTTGAATATTAGAAGAGAAATTAGTATTAGCAAAATCACCACCGCTTGCACCAAGACCTGTATAATCAAACCGGAGTAGAGCTATGTTTTTTCTATTTAATGCTCTTGCTATTCTGCTGAGTGCATTAATATCTTTATTACCAGTGAAATAATGAGCAAATAACACATATGCATCTGGATTTTTTGTAGAATCTAATCTAGCAACAAGAGTGTCGCCTAAAGAACCTCTGAATTTCAAATTATTATTTACGATAGTCTCTGAATGCATACTTAGTAATTTTTCCCCCAAAATAGACAATCCAGTGTACCATTATTTCCATATGCAATCAATGATTCCTATCCTTTACCTTTTGTTAACACTATATGATGTAGAATAGAGTTGAATGGGTGTATTGCTCTAAGGTGTTTTTAATATTTAGAGAGGTTCGTTGTGTCTGTATTTCTTGCGGTGCTAACAGTGTTTGTAGCTATTTTTTTATCTTTCTCTGACAGAGTAATAGAGTATTTTGCTCCAAATAGTTCGTTTTCTAAAATTTCAGACGATGTAGAGGAGATTCTACGTGCAGACGATTAGTTTGAGTATATAATTGTCACGCATGCTATATATTCCGTTTCATGAGTTTGGACATGCATGTAGAAACATTCTGTACTTAGCGATAATTTTTGTATATAGTCTCATGCATCAACCACAAATATCACGTAAGTTATAACTCAAGTTTATGAAGAATTTCCTGTTTGTAATACTAGCATCGCTCTTATTAACCTCATGTAAGTCAAAGATTATATATATTGATAAAGTCACTCCTGCCAAAGAGCTATATGATGAAGGGCTTAAGCAATTAGAGCTTAAAAAATATAAAAAAGCTGCATCAGAATTTGAACAAGTTTTTTATCAGCATCCAGGAAATAAAATAACGCCAGATGCAGAGCTTATGAATGCTTATTCATTATATTTAGCTGGAGAATATGATGAAGCAATTGATGTAATTGATATATTCATAAAATTGCATCCTAGACACAAAAACATAGATTACGCATACTACCTAGCTGCTATTTCAAATTATGTACAAATCTCTGATGTAAAATTAGACCAGTCTAAAACTAGACATGCAAAAGAGTGGCTGGAAGAGGTGATAGCAAGATTCCCTAAATCAAAATACGCTATTGATGCTGAATTAAAGATTGATTTAGTTAATGACCATCTCGCTGGAAAAGAAATGTCTGTTGGGAGATATTACCTAAAGAAGAAAAATCCTATAGCTGCTGTGAAAAGATTCCAAGCTGTAGTAGAAAAATACAACACAACTTCTCATATAGCTGAGGCTTTGTATAGATTAGTGGAAAGCAACATCATGCTTGGTCTTATAGATGAGGCAAGAAAATATGATGCTGTATTAAAGCATAACTATCCTGATAGTAAATGGACAGGATACAGTAAAAACCTATTAAAATGATGTGATGCTCCGAAGTATTCATATCAGGAATTTCATTCTCATTGAAAAATTAGAATTAGATTTTAATGAACGCTTCTCTGTAATTACTGGAAATACAGGTTCTGGTAAGTCAATTTTGCTAAATGCTATTTTATTTTGCTTTGGCAATAAGATATATGGTGATCCTTTACGACCTAACACAGATTCCTGCTATGTAACACTTACCTTTTCTGACTTAGATGTATCTACAAAAAAACTCTTAGATGATTCAGGAATAGAAGATTATAATGATGATGATCTAATAGTAAAGAGACTCCATTATCCAAATGGGCGTAAAAAATTCCTGATAAATGATCAAGTTGTAACTCTTAAGTTATTACAAAAATTATTCTGGAAGCTCATTGAATTTCATGGTCAGCATAATCATACACTCCTTACTGACCATTTGACTCATATTGAATTACTTGATCAATATGGTAAATATCTTCCGTTAAAAAATGAAGTAGCAGATGCTTATAGAAATTGGCAGAAATTAGAATCAGAGTTGAATGATATACAAAAAGAAAGAGAAAATATTGAAAATGAAATTGATTATTTAAGTCATATTTCAAAGGAGCTAGAAGAAGCGGATATAAAGATCGGTGAAGAGCAAGAATTATCTGATATAAAAAGACAATTACAAAATCGTGAAAAAGAGATCGATATTATAAAATCTGTTCTTTCTGAGATAGATTCAGGCTCCATAGAGAAGATAATTGCAAGATCTCAACGTGCTATATCAGATTTAGATCACCAGTCTTTAGGTAAAGTGAACTCTGATCTAGAACTTGCCTACGATAAAATTGAAGACTCAAAATCTACACTGAATCAATTATTACAAGAAATAACTGGCAATGATCAGTCTATAGAAGAGATAGATGATAGGTTGTACCAGATCAGATCACTAGCTAGAAAGCATTCACTTGCGCCAGATGAATTAATAGATTTTCTTGTTCAATCTAAAGAAAAGTTAGAGAGTCTATCAGCTAAGATTGCAAATAGCGCAGATCTAGAAAAGGAAGTTCAAAAGTACAAAGAGTTATATTTTGAAAAGGCTAAATTATTGTCAAGCAAGCGAATCTTCGCTGCAAAAAATTTAGAGCAAAAAGTAATGAAAGAGCTATCATCTCTGGAAATGAAAAAAGCTGTATTTAAAATAGACATAGAAAGCAACGATGATCATGCTACAAAAAGTGGTACAGATCATATACGCTTTGTTGCATCTACCAATCCAGGTATGACTCTCTCTCCTATAGATAAAATTGCATCTGGTGGTGAGCTTTCTCGCTTTATGCTAGCACTGAGAGTTTCGTTATTTAATGATGCGCAAAAACAAACCATTATTTTTGATGAAATAGATGTTGGCTTGGGTGGAGTGGTTGCAGATTCAATAGGTCAAAGACTGAAAGTACTTGGAGATGCAGTACAAACAATAGCGATTACTCATCAACCACAAGTTGCTAGCTGGGCGCAACACCATATCCTGTTAGAAAAAGAACAATCTAAGTCGCGCACAAAAATTAGCGCAAAAGCTCTATGTGATGAGGAAAAAGCATTAGAGCTTGCCAGAATGATTTCAGGAAGAAGCATCACAGAGACTGGGCTTAAGGCAGCAAAAGAACTGATGCTTGAGCAATAAATTTAACGATGTTCCATATGATTAATTGATATTCATACAAAATAAAGTTAATATTGTAGTACGTTCTTAACAAAAGGGGGGTTACTATAAAAATAATATCATTACATGCTGCTATTCTAGCTTCTAATGCTATAAAAGCGGTCAATTTGTTCAAAATAACAATGCCAGTAACTTGCGATGATCACAGTTTGCCAGAATATAACCTTTGTTCAAGCTTGGTGACTCACGCGCAAAATAAGCCACATAAGCATAATGATAGAGACCGTTCTTATGACAAGTCTCAACATGATTCTCAAGAACCAGATCAGAACTATAATATAACAGCACCTATAGCCATTACTGGTGGTATAGCTTTTTGTAAATTAATGGCAAACTCTGACAACAACCCTCAAGAACAGGCGAACGATGAAAATGTTGAAGGCGGGGAACATGTACTTAAAGAAAGAAATTTATCAGGAAATGATAATAATTATATAAATTCTTATAATATCTTAGACCTAGTTTAATCTACTTTGTAAGGAATATTTTTTAATTTCACATTTTTTTCTTTTTATAAAGAACAGCTTGTATAATATACTACCCCATGCTTCTCCCCCGAATTGAAAAACCCATTGACACTATCATGCATAGGTAGTAATACATATAGTATAATCAATTTAAATGAAGAGCGGACTAAGCACGAGAAGAGAAACCTGTGAGTAATAGGTAAGCTATTTGTGTAACGACATCTCGATTCAAAATAAATTGACTATACGTTATCTTCTTCGGGTTAATAATATAATCAATTATAGGGTGAATAATGATAGGAAAAATACTAAAATGTCA
>JAOMYS010000085.1 GCA_028372485.1 Rickettsiaceae bacterium
CTTTTAAACATATCAACCTTACCATCAAAGGTTATAATGCAACCACCTACTTCTATATTTTTTGCATATACGTCATTTTCAAATGTAACATTAGTGTTATTAGTATTAATCTTAGAAACTCTAAGATCTTTTTCTCCTATGTCCTGTTTAAATGTGATTTGATTGTTCCCCGTAATACTTACTCCCCCCTGATCGTCGTTATCACTGATAATTTTTGTATCTAGGGTAATTACATTATTGGAAGAATTTAGTTGCAAGAATGAATTTTTACCAAGAAACACACCGTAATCGCCAATATATACATCGTTCTTGACTGTTAACCGTTTTTGGTCATTTATCATTATCGATGATATTCTTGCAATAGAGCCTCCCATATCACCATGAGGATTATAACCAATTTTCTGTGTGAAAGTTACGTCGTTATTAATAGTTATTTGCCCCATTGCATCATTTGACAGCTCACCGCCACTGTAAATATTTCCAACATAAGTAACAGGAGAATCAAACACCACCTCTCCATCACATGAACTAGCGTGAAAATCATCATAGTATTTTTTGGCTTCATCATCTAATTGGCGATAATTATCTGGTCTGTTAATTTTTGACTCATTGTTTCCAAAATATACATCTCCTAAACCCGAAACATCTCCGCCTTTTATAGTAAATTTGGGGCGTGAGTTAACATAACCACCTCCATATTTGTGATGATGATAAGGAAAGAAGTGCAAATTTGCTCTTTCAAGATCTCCAGAAGTATCGATGATATCCTTATGAGAAACATCAATCCTAGTTAATGCAATTATTATGTTATGACTATTAACATCTAAATTACCCAGATGAAGCTGTTGATTTCTTGATCCTTGCACTGCTCGCACCTCACCCCCCGCTTCCTCCATATTAAAATCTGAGCCAGTGTACAGTAAGTTTCTAATACCTGCACCTTGAATTAGCTGAATATTATCATTATTTTGTAAACCACGTCCTGCGCCCCAATGATCCAGCTGAAGGTTTGCTTTATCCTGTAATACAAAAACATCTTGTCCCAACGCACTTGTTGGTAATGAGCTTAAGCTCATTAGTCCAGTGGTAGCTGCCAATAAATATTTTAAAGAATTTGATTTTTTCATAGCTCGAGCCTCAATAACGTTAAGATTTATTAGCTAGATTGAAGCATTATAGCGTACTTATTAACAATTTTAAAGAGTATATTATTACAAGCAGTTTATCGAGAAACTAAAGCTCTAGAAAACCAACCTGTCAATCTAGAGTGTAGTCTAAACTCGTCAGACGGGCAAGGCGTGTTGCGTCAGAGTGGAGTCTATTATCAATTTTATTGACGCTTTCCGATCAACGTCTTGGAGTCTAATCTGACGGATTCTTATTTTCTGCGCTCGAACTACGAAGTAGCCAGTTCTGAACATATCTATCAGCTACTGTCTTATCATCAATAACAATGACGTTCTCGGCATTCCTAGTATCTGCACTACGAGTAAAGTTAAAGCTACCAGTGATGATTTTCTGTAGGTCTATTATTATAACCTTGTTGTGTGCGATGCCTGGTAGCTTGTCTATATTTACTTCAATACCAGAGTCTACTAATTCTTGCATCTTTGACCAAGAATCTTTTAAATTACTTTTATCGAGCAGGATATTAACCTTAACTCCTCTTTTGTGAGTCTCTATGAGAGCTTCTACAATAGGTGGAGAGGACATACCATAAGCCTGTACATAGATGGTATCCTTTGCTAGAGCGATTTCTTTGAGTATAAGAGGAGTACATTTCTCATCTGGAGTAAAGCATAATTGTATATTATCAGAAAGTAGGGCGGTTTCTGTACTGGGTGCTTCCGTATAGTTGTCGTTTTCTTTGTTTCCTGCGATATTAAATCCAAAAATAGCACCAACTAATAAAGACGCAGCAATCCAGCGCAATGGTTTATTGCTTTTTTCATATATTGCAGTTCTTGCAAGGTTTCTCTGTCGCATGTGCACTCTATCCACTGGTCAATATTTTGTGCTATTTAATAGTTGCTGATAGAATTAGTCAAGCTATAGATTAACCTTATAAATGAAAGCCTCGCAACTGAGCTGCGAGGCGCAGAATTATTCAATTCACCTAATTCATTCATGTGGTTATGAACTAAGCTTTGTGGGCGACTCAAAGGGTGTTAGCAGTCAACACTATCTTCTATGGCACCTGAAATTTCAGCACTTTCTTCGTAACATCCGTACGACTGAGCTGAGGACACAGGATTGTCGATAATTGATTTCATAATCTCCTTAAGGTCTACTAGATCGCCTTGTTGCTCAATTTGTTTCTCGAGCTTCTCGAAGTTGATGTGTTGATTGGGGGTGGTTATTTTATACTCTGCAAGTTTAGCTTTAAATAATGTAAGGTCGTAATCGCTGCCATCTGTTTCATTGTTATGCATTTTAGTTTCTTTTTGTTAATAAAGGAAGATAATATACATAGGGACAATATTAGTCAATGCGGAAGAGTAGGGACGCGACAAAACAAAGGTTATTTACTAGACTTAGTCAATCCTATTGCTAGACATAGCTAAAGAAGAGTGGCATGGTACAAAAAACTTAAAAGTTTACTGTACTACTCAAAAAATACCGTATATAGTACACAAAAACTCAATTACTAGACAATTGTGTACTACCGTGGTACATTCTGGAAAATCAAATTAAATAGTACTACAGAAATATAAAAACATGAAAGTGGGATATGCAAGAGTAAGTAGTAGCAATCAAGATTTGCAAATTCAACAAGAAGCTCTTAAAAAATCAGGATGCATAAAAATATATAGTGAAGCTATAAGTGGAAAAAATAATGACCGTCCTAAATTAACAGAAATGTTAAATAATTTGAGGGAAGGAGATATAGTTGTTGTTTACAAAATAGATAGAGTAGCAAGGTCACTAAAAGGACTCATAGAGATAATAGAAATTCTACATAAAAAGAAAGTAGAATTTGTATCTCTTGATTCAGGCGACAAAGTAGATACTACATCCCCAATGGGAAAAGCGTTCTTTCAGATAGCGGGAGTATTTGCCGAGCTAGAGCGTGGAATGATTAATACAAGAACCAAAGCTGGAATAGAAAAAGCTAGAGCAGATGGCGTCAAGTTTGGCAGAAGGGTAGGGAGCAAAAACAAATCAACAGCTGACAAAATAGAAAAGATTAAGATATTTCTACAAGCAAAGAAAACGTATGACTGGATAGCAAAGGAGCTATCTGTAAGTAAAGAGACTATTGCGAAGGTAAAAGCAATTATTCTCGAAGAAAATTAAAATATATATAAGCTCAAAATATGAAAAATCACCTACTTATTTTTGGCTACGGATATACTGCAAGAACAATAGCCCGAATTTTAAATAAAGGCGAGTGGGATATTAGCGCAACCTCTAGGTCAAAAACTTCCGATAAGTATTGCACGATTCTTAGATATAACGAACTAGAGATTAAAGAAGTACTAAAAAATGCTACCCATATTTTAATCTCAATTCCACCCAATGATAAAGGAGATGTTGTTTTCCAAAAATTTGGAAAATTAATTACAAATTGCAAAAATATAAAATGGATTGGCTATTTCTCTTCAACTGCGGTTTATGGCAATCATAACGGAGGCTGGGTTGATGAAACCACTGATACGAGCCCATCTAGTCGTAGAGGAGAGAACCGCAAACTAGCAGAAAATCAATGGCTAGAGCTTAAAAAGGTAAGCAGCATTCCTGTGAATATTTTTAGACTGTCTGGAATTTATGGACCAAATAGAAATGCCCTGTCACAAATAAAGGCTGGAAGGGCTGTTTCAATAAACAAAAAGCATCAAGTGTTTTCAAGGGTTCATGTATTAGATATTTCTCAGACTGTCGAAGCCGCTATGAATATGAGATTACAAAGCGAAGTATTTAACGTCACGGATGATTACCCCTGTTCATCAATAGAAGTCAACAACTATGCTGCAAGCATACTAAAAACTAACAGTCCAAAAGTTATTGACTTCGCAGAAGCTGACCTTTCTAAAATGGCAAAAGAGTTTTATAATGACAACAGAAGGGTTTCAAATAAAAAGATAAAAGAAAAGCTTAGTATCATTCTTAAATTCCCAACATATAGAGAGGGTATAGATCAACTATTTCAA
>JAOMYS010000086.1 GCA_028372485.1 Rickettsiaceae bacterium
CTCAAAAATTATCTATACTGAAAATGACACCAGAAGAAAGAGAAGAATACTCATACTATCAGAAGAAGCTGCATAATGACAGAGACGAAATTGCAGCAGCTGAATCTAGGGGTGTTGAGAAGGGGATTGTAAAAGGAAAAAAAGAAGGGAAAAAAGAAGGAAGAGAAGAAAGAAACACAGAAATAGCAAGAATGATGCTTGAAGATAACGAGTCAATTGAGAAAATATCAAAATTTACAGGGCTATCTATCAGAGAAGTAAAAAATATAAAAGACGAATTATAAAATATCATTATGTACCCTATAGTAAGATTAAGGCGTAACAGACGCACAAGCTGGATTCGTGATTTACTTTCTGAAGCAACGTTATCTCCCAATGATCTAGTACTTCCTATTATTCTCATTGAAGGTAAGAATCAGAGGCAAGAGATAAAAACAATGCCTAATGTTTTTCGCCAATCTATAGACCAAGCACTAATTACCGCTAAAGAAGCAGCAGCAGCGGGAATAAAAGCCGTTGCTTTATTTCCTTACATAGATTCTGAATTCAAATCAGAAGACGCAGATGAAGCATATAACCTTGATAATCTGATATGCCGTGCTGTACGTAGTTTTAAAAATGCAGGACTATCTATAGGTATCATATGTGATGTTGCGCTAGACCCTTATACAATCCATGGACATGATGGCATTTTGAAAGACGGGGATGTTGATAATGATGAAACCGTTGAAGCACTTTCAAATCAAGCATTAGTACTTGCCAAAGCTGGCGTAGATGTAGTTGCACCTTCTGATATGATGGATGGACGTATTCTTTCTATCAGGGATAATCTAGACAGCGAGGGTTTTAGCAACGTAAATATTCTAGCATATGCTGCAAAATATAATTCTAGTTTTTATAATCCATTCAGAGATGCGATAGGTAGTAAGCAGGAGAAGTATTTATGCAAAGCTACATATCAGATGGATGTACGTAACAGCAAAGAGGCAATGCGTGAGATTGCACATGATATTGATGAAGGTGCTGATACGATCATGATAAAACCTGGAATGCCGTTTTTAGATATCATAAATGAGGCATCTAGCCAGTTTGATGTACCTATTTTTGCTTACCAAGTGAGCGGAGAATATGCAATGATCAAATTCGCAGCGGAAAATGGAGCATTAGATTGGCAAAAATCTATTCTAGAGTCATTACTATGCTTTAAAAGGTCAGGAGCATCCGCTATATTCACCTATGCAGCGTTAGAAGTTGCACTAATGCTCTAGTAGAATTTAGATAAAATAAATAGGTATATGTATTTATGAGTGAAGATAAAAACTCATCAGGAATAGTTACAAAAATAGTAATAGCTTTGAGCGTGATAATAGCAGGATTATCTCTGTATATCTTGCTTGCTTTTGAACTTCCAGATAAGCCAATAGCAGGGCAAGGAGGGAATATAGATGAGACAGTATCAATAGGGGGTGATTTTACTTTAACAAATCATAATGGCAAAATTTTCAATAGCGATATGATGAAAGGAAAACTTAGCTTAGTATATTTTGGCTTTACATTCTGCCCTGATATTTGCCCAACTTCCCTGCAGAAACTTACAGATGTTTTATCTACGCTTGATAAATATAAAATTGATGTACAGCCTATCTTCATTACTATAGATCCAGCAAGAGACAAGCCAGAATTATTAAAAGAATATCTATCACATTTTCATCCAAATTTCATAGGTTTAACAGGATCAAATGACGAAATAAAAAGAGTCGCAGACCTTTATAAGGTATATTACGCAATTGCCCAAGATTCTAAAGATGTAGGGAATAAGTACATGCTCGACCACACATCATTTGTTTATTTGATGGATAGAAACGGGAAATATATGAAACACTTCTATATGAGTTCTACACCAGAAGAGATTATAGAATATATCAGAATTCATAGATAGTATCTGATAATTTTTTAGACACTATGGCAATATCGTAATAATTCTTTACTTTAGAGTAAGCAGCTTTGGATAAGCTTCTACCTAATTTTTCATCTGAGATTAATCTTTGCAACGCATCTGATAAAGCTTTAGGTGATTTTATATCAACTACTATACCGTCTTTTCCATCTGTTATTGTTTCTTCTGGACCACCAGATTTTGTAGCAATAATGGGAACAGAACGTGCCATAGCTTCCAGTGGAATTACTCCAAAAGGCTCAACGATAGATGGAGAACAAAAAATATCTATCCGTTTAAAAAACTCATCCTTATCTTTAACCCATCCATCAAATGTTACGTAATCTTCTAAACCTAGCCGTGTTACCTGAACACGCAATAGATTCTCTGACTCTAAATCACCACTTCCGCCAAGCAACAAACAAACATTACAATTATTCTCCTTTAACATAGATATCGCTTCAATCAGATATTTAAACCCTTTATTTTCAACAAAACGACCAAAGCTTCCAATGATAACGGGAGAATGGTAATCCATTGGTTGATAATCATGCACTACCCTAGTCATATTGGGTATTTCAAACAATTTTGTCTTGTCAATTCCTTTATCCATCAAATGCTGTTTTAATTTCTTTGTTAGGGTGAGTATGTAATCACACCCCGCTAAATATTTATAGCTATAATTATGGGATACCCCAATGATAAGAATCTTCCTTTTACATAAAAATGAAAAGGCAGTAGAAAAAGATATCGCCCTATTCCCATGACAAATTATTGCGTCTGGCTTATGCTTTGCAATCAAGCTCTGCAAATAAATCTTTGATATAATACATCGTGGCATGATGTTAGGAAGAGCATAATCATTCTTTAGCAGATTATTAATTTCTGCACCAATAGACGAAATATTGATTACCTCATGAGACTGCATCCTTAAGGCTTCACTATAATCTATATATACTTGCTGAATGCCACCTAAATCACGTGACATCATTATGTTGAATATTCTCATATGACTTTAATCCTCTATTGCCATTCCATAAACAACCTCTAAGGAAGCTATACGTAATCTCTAAACATAGTAAATCAAATTCAACGCTTATGTAGCAAATCAAGTAGCTCTGTTTTTCCTAATTTTTTCTCAATAGCAGAATCTAAATCTTTTACCTTATATGTGCTACTACCGACTTCGTCAGACCCTAAAAATATTATAAATCTAGCATTCATTGCTACCGCAGACTGAACACGCTTCGCCATCTTTCCACCACTCAATTCTAAGCTAACACAAATATTATTGCTACGTAATAAAGATGCTGTACTAACTGCATAATCATGCGCATCATCACCTATAGGAATAATTACATTAGTACGCCTCTTTTGGGGGTTAAAATTCCCCATAAGCGCTATACGCTCAACCCCTGCTGCAAAGCCAATTGATGGTATATCTTCAGACTCTCCCATCATAGATAGTAAGCTATCATATCTTCCACCAGCTAGGACTGTACCTTGAGAACCTAATTTAGAAGTAATAAATTCAAATATGGTATGAGAGTAATAATCCATACCTCTTGCAAGCTTAGGATTTATAACATACTTAATACCTAGCTTTTCTAAATATGATTTTACATTATCAAAATATTCGAGGGAATCTTTTGTGTAATATTTTGCAATATCTGGAGCAGAAACCGATATTTTTTTATCAGCTTCGGTTTTTGAATCAAGTATTCTTAAAGGATTTTTCTCAATGCGATTTTTACTGTCTTCAGATAAATCGTCACGATATTTAGTAAAATACTCCCTAAGAGCTTGCTGATAATTTTCCTTGGAGTTCATACAACCAAGAGAATTAAGCTCTAACTCAGTATCATTTAATATATCTAGCTTATCCAAAATACTGCTAGCAAGAGAAATGGTTTCTGCATCAGAATATGCACCCCTTGCTCCAATATACTCACAATTAAGCTGATGAAACTGCCTTTGCCTTCCCTCTTGTGGTCTATCATAACGAAACAATGGACCGCTAGAAAAAAGCTTTTGCGGTAATTGTTGCTTTAAACCATGAGAGATAAAAGCACGAATAACACCAGCTGTAAACTCTGGGCGAAGTGCTATATCCCTTCCCTTCTTGTCTTGAAAATTATACATCTCTTTGCTAACAACATCA
>JAOMYS010000087.1 GCA_028372485.1 Rickettsiaceae bacterium
TATAGATGTTGGTAAGAAATATATAATCACTGGGGAGGAGGGGAGAAATCATATATATTATATGTCTTCCACACAGGAAAAGTATACTACTTCGCCCCAAAATGGTATGCTCTTATTTTCTATTCCAAATAATAATTTTCTGCTATATGAGAATGATGGGTGGAGAGAAATTCAAATAGGAGGAGGTAATAACACCCTGCCTGTAGTTGATCAAAACTTCACTTCCATTAATGAATCATTTGAAATTCCTAACGATAAGCCTAACCTCTATCTTTATTTAAATGGAGATACAACGATATCCTTAGGACAAATCAACATCCCTGAAATTACCATATTAATAAAGCAATGTTATAACTCATCCTATACTCTCACATGGCCTGATAATATCTTGTGGGAAAATCAATCTCCACATGTAATGGCAAATACACACAATCTAATGGAAGTAGTAAAATTATTTAAACTGCCAGAGAGTGATCATTTCTTGGGCAAGATAGCCAGTAAAAATCATAAATTCTAAATTTACGCCCTAAAAATTATGATTACATTATTTGCATCAATTGTTGGATTTATAAGTTCCATTATACCAGAGGTAATTAAATATTTTATACTGTCAAATGATAAAAAATATAGGTTAGAGCTACTGGATAAACAAATAGAATATAGCAAGTTTCATACTGGCAAAGAACTAGAATCCATGCTTATTTCTCGTGATATTCTAGAGCAAGCATCAATATATTCCACATATAAGAGCAACATAAAATGGGTTGATACACTAAATGGATCGGTCAGACCAGTACTTGCTTACAGCTTTTTTCTTATATATCTGACTATCAAATATCTGCAATATCAAGCAATATCTAACACCTCTTATGCTATTGAATATTTGGATATCCTATGGAGTATTGATGATAAGGTAATCTTTGCCGGAATTATAAGCTTCTACTATGGACATCGGACCATACGCAGCCTTTTAAAATTAGGAAGCATAACTTAATTATTGCTGCTCTTGTTGCACAACTAAAATAAATTGACTATTTAAAATGAAAGCATTTTATCAGTTACTATATGTAGCTTACCAGTGCAGCAAGATACCCAATAATATTTGGCATCTTTTTTTATCTTTGTAATCTTTGGTGATAGTGGTAAATGACCAGTTTTATCTAGATCAAACTGGTAAAACTCTCCATTCGATGCAATCACATTAATGTTGGTGTCAATATTTGTACCAGTAATAAATGGCGACTGGAATGAGGTGGCCTGAGGTTTTTTTGCACTTCTATCTTTATCGGAGATAAGATTACCTACCCACTCTACTTTGCCATTATGTGTAGCCAATGCAGCTATTTGTCTTGCATTGGTTGTGACAAAGATGCTTTCCCCAATAACACTCATTGATTGAATATCATCTATCTTTTTGACCCATGCAGGCATTCCATTATCTAAATCAAGCTTTACCACCTTATTGTTACTTGTAGCAAAATAAGCATAATTATTTCTTATTATAGGTGTTACAACCAATAGAGATGGGTCAAGATTTGGGAGTCCAATCTCATTTGCCGAAATTTGATAACTCCACTTCACCTTACCATTTGTAATATCAATATATAGTAGGTCACCTGAGTTATAACTTACAAGTACATGCTTATTGTGCAAGATTGGATTTGCACGATTTTTAGACGATATCGTCTCAGCTATCCCCTCATGAGACCATAAAAATTTTGATGATTCAACATCATAAGCAACTGTCTGGTTACTAGCAGTTTGTACTATCAGAATTTTATCTGTAGCCATAATTGGCTTGGTACGAAGTATATCCGGGAACTCTTTTTGCATAATGCTATGGCCAGTAGTAGAGTCAAGAATAGTTAGATATCTAGAGCCATTTGCGACATAAAGTTTTCCATTGCTAAAAAGTATTCCACCATCTGGTGATATACTGCGCTTACGATTATTCTGTGTTATGTCAGTAACCCACAAAATTCTTTTCTCTTTTAAGGAGAAGGCGGTTACGTACCCTGCGCTATCCAAAAAATACATAACTTGCTTTGCTATTGCGGGCTGCGTGATAATTGAATATTTTGTGATCTTATGCCCAGACCTAGTATCGTTTATTGATAGAGGTTTTTTATCTATATCAGAAAAATTTAGTGCATTATCTTCTTCCGTCTCTAGATGTGGTGTGAGGTCAATTAGGTTCTTAACACGAGTAGTACCCATATGGTCACAAGATGAAAGCGAAATTGCTAATGTAAATACTGCAAATATTGTAATAAAATTTCTCATAATATGCCTTTTCTATTTTTTAAGAGTTCAACTCTTTCTATTTATGTTTGCTATTATTGCTTTTGCCTGTTCTTTTACAGATTCTGGAACCTCATCGCTACTGAGTGTAAGCAAAATATTTGCTTGCTCTAAAGCAAGATTATTTTCTGCATTCTTCTTGTAAAATAAAGCCTTAAGTAACGTTGCATTTGCAAAAAATGGTTGCTTAGAATCTTTAAAATATTGGAAATAATTATCTATCTTATCACGAAGATCGGTAGGAATATTATTTTGATCCAAAACAAGACTGATCCACAATAATCGTGCAAAATTAGTGGTAATGTCGTAGTATTTTTTATTGTTAATGATTGAATCGAGCTTTTCCATAGCTAGCTGAGTTTTGTTTTCTGCAATTAATTCAGATACAATCTTGATTTCTGCTAACTCTATTTGTCTATTCCCATCAGAACTGACGATATTTTCAAGGCGGTGTATGATTTCAGGTTCTGCATTTGAATTATTAAAAACTAATTTTAAGAACTCGTCACCTGTTGTTCTGTTATGTTCCGTTACTTTGTCGCTATACCAGCTATACCCTGCTATGCATAATGTAATTATAAACGAAGTTATAATGATTACCGGTAATGACTTGCGAAAAAGAGTTAACCTCTTCTCGTCTTTTACGTCATTCAATATTTCATCAATAATATCAGCCATCTAGAATACCAAATAATTAACAATTACTCGCAAAGGAAGCTTTCCTTTGCTTCTTTTGTCCTTTTAATAGAATCAATAGAGCGATTAGGAAACTCAGACTCTAGTTTCTGCAATATGTTGCAAGCTTGTTCTTTTTTGCCCATACTTGCAAGAGAATATGATAGTTTTAAAAGAGCGTCAGATGCTTTGGAGGATTTAGGATGCTTTTTATAACTCCTGAGATAAAATATCGCTGCTTTGTCAAAGAGCCCTCTGTGGTAAAATGATTCGGCATACCAAAAAGTTGCGTTACCTTGTAATTTGCTCAAAGGGTACTTGTCTATAAACTCAGCAAATTGTGACTCGGAAGCTTCATAATCCCCCTCTTTTAAAGCAGCAAGTGCCAGATCATATGCAAGCCTATCCTTTTCTAGATCATTCGATGATTTATTACCAGAATCTGCAGTATCATCATTGCTTACAGGCGAGTCATCTTCCTCTGTTTTAGTATCCGTATCGTCGGAATCATCAGGAACTTCATCTGCTTTTATAAGTTTTTTTACAGTCTCTTCAAGAGCAGAAACCCTATTATTCAACTCCTGAATTTTCTTTGATTGTTTTTGGATAATGGACGTGTAAGAGGTATCTCTAGAAGCGGATGCTGGAAACACGAGCCCTGTAAGCAACACTACACAGGTGCATAATAAGAATATAACTCTGTTCATTAGATTTAAGATAATACACATCATTTACTATATGAGGCGATGATATACAAAAATTATATTCAGTCTAGAATTATTAGCACAAATCTATCTAATTATTGCATTGGTGATTATATAGCGTTATTATGTGTTGTTGAAAATTCAGAATCTATATTATAAATACTCCCATCAATATTAATAATCAAAATGCAATAAAATTATGATTAACAAAAAATTGCTCAAGAAATCGCTTATATCTTTTGCGATGCTTTTCAGTTTACATGCGGAAACAGCTCAGGCTGTTTTTTATTTAAAGGCTAATATTGGTTCATCTGCTCTAAGCAATGTAGAAATAAATAATAAATCTTCAGAATTAAAAAAATTGAATATCAAGG
>JAOMYS010000088.1 GCA_028372485.1 Rickettsiaceae bacterium
GATTTTTACTTTCCTCACATAGAGTAATGATATTTTTTAAAACTAGATAATTTTCTTCAAGTAAAGAGTCGATAAAAGTCACTGCGTATGCTTTTCTTGCGATAGAAGTAACAAAACTAATTTTAAAATCTTTGTGATTTACTCCATCCTTCTGTAGCTTAGATTCCAAACTTTGAAATTTTTCTTCTAGAGTTTTAGGTTTTTGTTCAATATTCAGCTCTCCTTTTTCAGTCTTCAGTCTTTTATATATAATATCGCCCGCATGAAGGCTTTTATTGGATCTTTTCATTGTTGCATCATTCGTTTATAGTTAACCAGTAAAATATTACTTCTTACTAAGAAACAGTATGCTTAAAAAAATAACAAATCTTAGGTGAAATGTCAATAAGCTTAATTTACATTAAGAGTTAAGGGAGTAGCGATGCGACAAGTCATGTATTGTCAAGTTAGACAGCAGTTATATTTGGCAGAAAAGTAAAAAATAGAAAAGCGCTAAGGAAGCATCCCCATCTTGACTTACGCAGCTAATTTATATACCACTCCCTCTACATTTTGCCAGTCTTTAGACCATGATCTACTACGCTGCGCCGCTCTAATTTGTAAAACATTATGAGCCCCCTCTCTTCCCCATAACATTTTTTGTTTTCCTTTTTGACGTTCATTTATCAATGTATTGACAATAGACTCCGCTAAATTACTGGTAAACACTAAGCCTTTGTTTTTCCTTTCTGCGTAATCTACAATACCATCTTTATTATTAGAGATATATGTTGATAGCTTTCTGAGTTTCGTAGTAAGCGACTTATCCTCTGTTATTGTTTTTATCTCCATAAGTTCCTTTAGGTGTCCTAATGCCTTGTCGCAGTTACCATGCCAGAGATTCCATTTAGTGCTTTCTAATAATTCCCTATCTACGTCCGGTATCGAGATATTTTGGAATTTCATGGCGATATGAAACCAGTCCAAAATATAAGTCATGCTTTTGCAATCCTGAGCAACCGAATACGCAACAGACTTGCAGTTATCAGCTCCATCAGCTAAACATATAACTTCTGTATTTATCCCCATACCTTCGGTAATACAAGCGTTTTTAAATAGCGCCTTCATAGTAATCTGTTCATCATTTTTCGCTGATGATACTATAGTTTTAGCCACTAGAGTATTATGGTTCTTGTCAACCATTTTGAGATTTTTAGGTTGGTATATAGTAGCAATCATAGCCTCAAAAGATCTGCTGTCACCTCGCGCTTTAATGTGACCCCCATCGATATTCGCAACAAGCATTGGAGTTGAAGTCTTATTTATTGGCTTAATAGCTATTTTTATTTGTTCTAATTTCTCACCTACCAGCTTTACGACTCTAGAAATTTGCGAATGCCCGTTGACAGGACGTTTATTCGCACTTTCTGCGTTTAACGAAACTGACGATTTTTGATAACTCTCTTTGCAGCCTTGTAGAGCTTGTTTTTTTAATAAATCTGGATGAATATTGCTACCAAATAGACCCTCTACACTAGTCGGGCTATACCATCCGCAATTACAATGCGTTCTTTGTAAGCCCACTCTGTGATCAGTTAATACCGCATGAAACTTAGACTTGAACACTCCAACTTTTTTTGTTTTACACGCACATGTTGGGCAAGTACTTACAGCGTTTAAGGTAATCTGATGTTTTATTTTAAAATCTTGAATCTTTTGCAAAAAATCAATTTGTTCGATATGAGTGTATCCTAATCCCTTCAGGGTCTCTGCCTTACTCAGAACATCTTCCTTGATAACAGTCTCTTCTATTAAACCCCCGCTGTCAGCATCAACATATTGGGCTATAAATCTTACAACTTTCTTCATGTAAAACATCTCATTCTTATTTTTAATAGAATGACGCTAACACAATATTGCGCTTATGTAAATTAAAATAGGGGATGCTTCCATTATTCATGCAACAAAGCCACCCTATCCCACTTAACTACATAAAAGAGAAATGTTTATAGATTGATCCTAAGCTTTAAATTCCCATGATGTTCTATAAATTTCGAAGCAAAAGTTGCTGTATACCCTGCTTTAATCTCAAATCTATCAGATTGCGAGGTAATTCCAAATCCTAAATTATACTCGGTTTTTTCATCTCGAGACCCTGGTTCAACGCCTGGATTCTTAAGTAAGATTGCATTCGCAAATAAAGCTCCTGTTTCAGGATTGTTACGTCTAAAAGTATAATCTATAGAGCCAAAGATTTCAGGAATAATTTTTATTTTATCTACTACAATATCATCTTTTCTCAATTTTAATCCTGGTGATATAATCCCTTTATCGATACCAGTTTTTTTATGATAATGGTGATTGATATCACTCCCTGTTTCTGTATAAGCATCTTCATCGAAATAGCTATATCGTACTCCAACATTAGGAATTACTGTGGTGCCAATTTGTTCTATATGAGATTTATAGCTAACATTAGTATGTATAGCATAAACCCGTGCATTATATTTCGCTGACGCTAGATCGAATCCAGTGTCAGGATTACGTTCAACACCTTGACTCCCAAGTGCAATACTCGGTTTCAGAGTCTCGCTATTAATACGAGTATTACCATATAGCAAAATACCTTCTATACCACAATTGCCAAATTCGTGATATGAACCATATGCTGCAACTATCAGAGATTTTGCATTAGAAGTGTGGCCTGCTGTACGACCTATTTCTTTATTTACGGAATGGGAGTATGTAGTACTTACCCCTGCTAAAACATCATTTTCAAATAAAACATCCCCACCTAAAGTAAAACCAGATGTATGCATTTTGTAGCCAGGGTTATGTTTATGCGCTCTTTTAACACTACTTGTAAGTAGAGTAGACAACCAAACCCCTGGTTGCACTGAATTTCCATCTCCTGAAGACACACCCGAAGGGCCACCTGTACGTGTTGTAGTATTCTTCAAAGCAGCGCTAGCTGCTGCCAAATTTACAGTACTAGCTTTGGAAATTTGAGTAGGCAATAGCGATTTTAGTGACAGCAAATTTTTAACTGTTTTATCTAGTCCTTTTTTACTACCCTCTATTGTATCTTTAAAATCTCCTAGTTTATCTGCAGCTCCTTGTATTGCATCTTTAGCACCATCTACAGAATCTATTGTTGCATCAACTGAACGTGCAAATTTTATTACTTTCGCTGCCAATTTCGCATCTTTTTCACCAGCCTTTAGACTTTTTAAAGATTCAAAGAGATCCTTTCCGTTATTATATGTTTCTTTTACAGACTTATAAGTATCCGAAAAAGCAGAGCCTAAATCACTTTGTGAAAGTAGATTTTTTAACTTTGATGCTTTGCTAACAATTTGTTCTCCAGCTTCAACAACTTCACCAACTTCTTCGCCAGCTTCACCAAGTTCTGCTAAACCAGTTACAGCTTCAGCAGCCTCTCCACCAATCTCTGCTGCCTCTGCTAACACTGCTCCAACAGCTCCTTCTCCTATAACAGGTACCCATGATACTCCAACAGCTGCTACACCGCCCAACGCCAAGAGAGCATAATCAATAGCTTTTTTATGATCCTCATATTCGTTTTCAACAAAATCAGCTACCTTTACGGCATCATGCGCAATGAATTTAGCAACATCTACGACACCATCAACAATATCACTTTCAAGCGTCTTAATACCATGAATAACCTCGACGGTAGCATGCCAAACATCAGTAACAAAACTATACCAATGTGCTTGAGCTGTGGTATTGCTAACAAGAATAGTAGATAGTAGTAAACATTTTATTTTTAAATTGCGTTTATTTTTCATAACTTCAGTTTTATCAATTAATTAATACAATCCTAATATGATTAGGTATTATGTTCAAAGCTGTATTTATAGAAAATTAATTTTTTAATAGAATGTGTGGTTTCTTGATGATAATATAATGTC
>JAOMYS010000089.1 GCA_028372485.1 Rickettsiaceae bacterium
TCTTTAACTTTTCAATAACCATAAGATGAATCTCTAAATACGCTTCACAATTACAAGATGAGATTTATTAAATAACCCATTTTGTTACTCAAATATCACTTGACCGACACAAAAATATATCGTATTACCCATATTAGGTCATGGCATCCCATAATAACCCAAATTTTACCATTTTTGTGTTGTGATTTGACTTAAAGACCTAGGATTATTTTAAAAATGTAATTATGAATATTTTTCTTTCGAAATATACAAACAAGGTGGATAAGAAGGGACGTACATCTGTTCCTGCTAATTATCGTCTTGCTATTACGAAAGAAAGATTTAATGGAGTGATTATATATCCTTCTTTTAAGAATAATTGCCTTGAAGCATGCAGTATGTCTCGGCTGGAAGAGATTAGTCAGATCATACAAAATCTTGACCCTTACTCAGAAGAAAGAGACGCATTTGAAACTATAGTGCTTGGTGAGGCGGTGCAGCTTCCATTTGATAGCGAGGGAAGAATAATACTTCCTACATATTTGATGGAGCAAATTGGAATATCAGATCAGGCATGTTTTGTAGGAAAGGGATTAGTATTTGAAATCTGGAATCCAGAGAAATTCAAATCACATCTAGAATCTGCAAAGAAAATTGCACGTGGGAATAAATTAATTTTAAAGAATAATCAGATTAGTACAGACCAGAAGTAAGATGAGTAAAGAAGAGACAGCTACAGACAAATCATATCAGCATCACTCCCCTGTTCTACTTGATGAAGTGCTAGAATATATTGATCCTCAAGATAGAAAACACTATCTAGACTGCACTTTTGGAGCTGGTGGATATACAAAGGCAATTTTAAAAAAAGCTGACTGCTTTGTAACTGCATTAGACAGAGACCCGACAACGCTAGTTTTCGCAAATGAGATTCAAGAGGAATTTGTTGGTAGATTTGAGTTTGTACAGACTAACTTTGCAAGTGCGAAAGACAAGTTAGAAGGCAAGCAATTTGATGGAATAGTGCTTGATTTAGGCATCTCATCTATGCAGGTGGACTCTGCAGAGCGTGGATTCTCATTCATGAGAGATGGTGATCTTGATATGCGTATGGGTTTAGATGGTATCAGTGCTTCTGAGTTTATTGCAAATGCTAGTGAAGAAGAAATAGCAAATGTTATTTATAAGTACGGCGAAGAGGTGCAATCTCGCCATATTGCCAAAGCTATTGTAGAAGCCAGAAAGGAATCACCCATTGATACTACTTTCAAATTGGCTGATATTGTGCGCAGCAGTATGCATTACAGAAAAGGCAAGATAGACCCATCTACTAAGACTTTTCAAGCTATTAGGATTCATATCAATAAAGAGCTTGAATCTTTAGAGAGGTTCTTGGAAAGCTTAAAGGATATGCTAAAAGCTGGAGGGCGTATTCTGGTTGTGTCTTTCCATTCACTTGAAGATAGCATCGTGAAATCTTTCTTTAAAGAGTATTCTGCAAAGAAGGTGGCACGCTCTAAATATGCAAAGGATGTAGCAGATTATGATGACGATAAATGGTTGAAAATCATTACCAAGAAACCTGTGACCCCATCTAGGAGCGAAATTCTTCGCAATCCACGTTCTAGGTCATCAAGATTACGTGTGGCAGAAAAAATGGATAATAAGGAGAAGGTTAATGTTGCTTAAGAGAATATCAACATACATAATAACTCTGTTCTGCTTAAGTGCGATATATTCTTTATTCGTAATTAAAAATAACGTAATAGCTATACGCAAAGAGATGCAAGAAGTAAATGGTCAGATTCAAAATGAAGTTGATGCTATACATCTCTTGAAAGCAGAGTTTGCGTATCTTTCATCTCCAGAGAGGCTTAAAGCCTTAAATAAGGAACACTTGAAGTTAGAAGATACGAAGATGGCACAAATGACAGGTGACCCATTGAACGAGAGAAAGAGTCAAAATACTATAAAGCTAGCGAGCGCAAAACGAACGAATAATAATACCCAGTGGTACTATAAGAGCGGTCCGAAGAAGTATTTAAAAATGGCTTCTAGCAAGATGTAAAAATATTTTGCCTCATTACTCATGAGAGAGTGATATTATAATTAAAATTGTACGATGATTCATTTTGTAAAAAATATATTACGAAAATTTTGGATCAATAATATAGATATAAGAAATTACATTCCAGTTTCATGGAATTTCATGATTATCTCAAGTACTTTTCGTATATATATCATATTATCTGTTTTTGCTTTGCTATTTCTAACTATTATCATGCGCTTGCTTTTGATAACGAGTAACTCATATTTAAATCAAAATAATATTGCTTCTAGAAGTGAAATACATAGATTAAATATTACAGATAGAAACAATAATCTGCTAGCTGTAAACTTACCTTCCTCATCTTTGTACGCAAACCCTAAAAAAGTTATAGATCTTGAATTATCAATCAAGAAAATATTGACAATCTTTCCGGATTTAGACGAGAAAAAGCTGACTGCTTTATTAAAAAGTGATAAAAATTTTGTATGGATAAAAAAAGACATAGCCCCACAGGAACATGCCAAAATATATAATTTAGGACTTGTTGGTTTTGGATTTGAGAAAGAGCAAAAAAGAATATATACATACAGTAATTTATTATCCCATATAATAGGCTATGTTGGTAGAGATCTACAAGGTCTTGCTGGTATAGAGAAGCATTTTAATGCTCTTCTAGTGACAGAAGAAAGCAATAAAAAAAAGAAGCTGTCAGATAAAAGTCTTCAACTATCGATTGATGTCAGATTACAAAATATCGTGAGCGAAGAAATAGATAAAACAATGAAAAAATTCAGCGCAAAAGGAGCGGCCGGAATAGTTGTTGACCCTAATTCTGGTGAAATCCTTGCGCTTGTCAGTAAGCCTGACTTTAATCCACATTACCCAGGAAAAGCAAAATCAGAACAATTATTCAATGTAGCAACGCAAGGGGTATATGAGATGGGTTCTGGTATTAAGGCTTTGACTATGGCTATTGGGTTAGATGGTGGGACTACATCAAAAAAAGATGCATATAATCTTAACTATATGAATGTCAGTGGTTTTAGAGTGCAGGACTATCACGCTATTCAAGGTTGGCAGAGTGTTCCCTATATATTCTTGAAATCTAGTAATATTGGAGTTGGTCAGATTATTCTTGAAATTGGAAAAGAGAGATTATCTAAATATCTGGATAATCTTGGTATATTTGATCGCATGCAAATAGAGATTCCAGAAAGGGGAAGACCAATTGTGCCTAAATATGATAGCTGGACTGATCTTAGTCTTATAACAATGTCTTATGGATATGCGATCTCATTCAGCCCTGCTCATTTTGTGCAGGCTATGATCCCCATTATGAATGGTGGTACATCTTATCCTCTTACATTAATTAAGCGTGACAAAGGCAAGTCTCTAATTGGTAAAAGAATTTTGAAGGAAAGAACCTCTATTGACATGAGAAAATTGATGAGGCTAGTGGTAAGTAAAGGAACTGGTGGAAAATCTGAAGTTTCTGGCTATTATGTAGGTGGAAAAACAGGCACTGCTAATATTGCAGAAAATGGCAAATACAATAAAAGCAGGAGAATCTCTTCGTTTTTTGGTGTAATACCAGCATCTAATCCACAATATATGGTATATGTTATGTATATTGAGCCAAAAGGAATAAAGGAAACTTTTGGTTTTGCAGGGGGAGGGTGGACTGCAGCGCCTACGGTAGGTGCAATCTTCAAGAGATTAGTCGCATTATATGGTATGGAAAAACTAGACGAAAATAGTAGGGAAGTAGAAGAGTTAAATAACATAGAATATAAGATGCAAGATGAAAAATAAGTTACAAGATATTCTGCCAAAATATAATGT
>JAOMYS010000009.1 GCA_028372485.1 Rickettsiaceae bacterium
CACACAGGAAGCTTAACTATATCAATAGATATGTAAGTAACGTAGTTATGCCAAATTTGTTTTGAATCGGGATGCCGTTACTCTTCGCTCTACTATATAGGCGTCACTCCTCGTGCTCAAGTTCCGTCCTTATCTAAATTAACGTCGAAAAAAAAGTAATATTGTATCTAAATAATCCAAATTTTAGCGCACAATATACTAGGCATTATTTAACAATGCTCAGCTTTAGAGTAAACTATTATCTTGACTAATTTGCTAAAAGATGTTACAAAGTCTTAACTGTTTCATTCGGAGTTTGAATTCATAAATTTTCGTAAAATATTTTTTAGCTTACCTGCGAAGTTAATTTTTGTTATCTTAGCTGCTTTTTTATTTGGCGGTTTTTTACCAGAATACATAAAATCTATATCTTTTACAATCAGCTCGGTTATGAAAGAATTACTGCTTTTTGTACTCCCAGCTATAATTTTCTTTCTTGTATTTTCTAGTTTTGCTCAGCTCTCAGGGGGTTTTGCGGTATTTACAGGCTTATTATTATTTTTGGTCTGTATGTCAAATTTTGCTGCAGTTATAACATCATACCCAGTAGGTTTTTTTGCGCAGAATTTTATTGTTTCTTCCAATCATATTCAGCAGCAAGAAATGCAGGAATTGGAAGCGATGTATACGCTAAATCTATCACCTATCTGTGACAATTCTACTGCTCTTATTATCGGTTTACTTCTTGGTATATATGTAAGTGTAAAAAAAATTGACTCCTTAAAAGGTTTTGCAAATAGAGGATCAAGTATAGTAAATTTTTTCTTGTCAAAAATATTTACCCCCGTTTTACCGATCTTTATTTTGGGCTTCATATTAAAAGCGCAGCATAGTGGATTACTCGAGATTTTATTCAAAAATTTTGTACCACTATTGTCAGTAATATTATGTCTATATGTTATCTATATAGGGCTGTTTTACCTGATAGTTAATGAGTTCAGTATTGGTAAATCCATCTCAGCTGTGAAAAATATTCTATCACCTGCTATAGTCGGATTTTGCTCAATGTCGAGTGCTGCAGCAATGCCTGCCATGATACAAGGCACTATTCGTAATGCACAAGATGAAGCGATACCAAAGAAGATTATACCATTTATTACTAACACGCATATGATGGGTGATGCTCTTGCGATACCATTAATGGCTATGTCTTTATATATTGTTGAGTACCAGCATTTTCCTGCTATAGAGGAATATGTAATATTTGCAATCTCCTATGTTTTGGCAAAATTTGCATCCGCTGGAATCCCAGGTGGAACTATATTAATAATGACCCCTGTTCTTGAGTCTAAGCTAGGCTTTACCTCTGAAATGAGCTCTATTATTTTGACAACATATCTGTTATTTGATCCATTCTGTACTATGGGGAGCATCTTGGGAAATGGTGGCTTTACTATCATGTTTGAAAAGTTGAAATCAAAAATTATGTTACCTAAGCCTGTAATACCAGAAGTAACTAAAACGGCTTCAGATATATAGTAATTTAAGTTGGATTAGGGATAGTAGTTAAATACTTTATCTCTGTAACTTATATAGTTCATATTAATTTGTTTTTTCTTACAGCTAAAGGATGCTTTGTTATCTCAACTAATTATCTTTTAACCAATGCACAAGAAGTAAAATTATACTAAGGTGTGTTTTAAATCCTACTATAGTCAGCAAAATTCTGTAGAAGAAGATAATAAGTTCTACGCTTCTTCAAGCTTCTTGATCTCATCGCTGCGAACATCATTTTGAACATTCTCTGGCTCTACTTCTATAAGCTCAGATTTAGAGGTAATAATTTGAAAACGTGGCAAATTCTTTTGATCTTGCTTTAAGGAGGAATCTATACCCATTTTACCTAGCTTTCGTGCTTTTGATAAGAAATTTCTATTAAATGATGCAGTGAATTTATCATAATGATTTGCTGCGCTTGAAATGCTATTTCCAAGCTTTATTGAATGCTCAGCCATGGAGGATATTGATGAAACCAACTTCTTTACTTCTTCAATAATTTCCAGGTGATTATGCGCCATCATCTGTTCGGAAATCTGGAATTTTGCAAAAGATAGCATGTTCATAAGTCCTGCAGGTCCTACGGGAAAAATATTCACTTTCCATGCTTTGTTCATAAAGTCACTATCTGCATCCATTAATTTTTCTATCGCATGTTCTGATGGCAGAAACATCAAAGTAATAGCATCTTTCAAATTATTACCCTTAGCCTTCATACTCTTTTGTACCATCTCCGCATATCCTTTACTACTTAAAGAACGCAAGTGATTATTCATTGTCTTTGATAGATTTTTTAAATCCTCATGATCGTCTACCAAGAACTTTGAAGCTTTAGCATCTACTATCATTAATCTATCATTTGGAAGAAAGATAATAGCATCTGGGCGCAGCATTGTATTCTCTTCAGAGAGTGCACTATATTGTATTATGAAGTCAAGATTCACTCTAAGACCAGATGATTTGAGCATGTTCTCTAAGGTGATTTCTGCAAGACTTCCAGCTCCCGATGGTGATAGCAATGAATTCTTGATTATATCCACAGTGTCTTTCGACTGAGATACTTCCTTGCTCAAAGAACCTACCATATTGATTATCCGTTCAAACTCGGAGTTAAACTTTTTTGCTGAGTTTTCAATATTTTTTTCTGCAAATTCTCTACTATCCTTAGTTTCCTTTTTGTGAATTTCAATCAGTTGCTTTGAAAGCTCGTTCCCAAGCTCAAATAAAGATGCTTTCGTTGATTGATTAGACTCTTTTTTTAATCTTTCAAATTCGTCAATCAGTTGTTTTTGATATTCTACATTAGATGATAGTTGCTCAATCTTTTGTATATGTTCAATTTTTTCGTTCTCAAGATTGTAGTTATTTGACTTATATTCTTCGTTGCTATTTTGTAAAAAACTCATCTCCGCCCCAAGCTTTATATTTCTATAAGAAGAATATATAAAAGCAATTGCAAAAACTGCGCATCCTATTATGAGTATTATTATCTGCATAACCCTTCTAACTTACACTTTGACTAATTCCTAGACTATCCATAAAGTTCCTGATTTCTTGCCTTGCAGCTACGTGAGATAGACTAAAAGATTTTGTAAAATTAGCCTTTTTTAAATCAAGCAATGTAAGGCCATAAGGAAATAATTCTCTAAATATCACCCTTTCACTAAAACCAGGCACTACTCTGAAAGCAATACGTTTAGAGAGTTTTTTCAAGGCAAAATTAATATTGCGTTTATTTTGTGCATCAAGAGTATTCAGCCTGTTGCGCACTACAACCCATTCAATCGAGCCTTGATCTCTCGAAGCTCTTTCCATTTTTTGCTCCCACAGCATTTGACTATAAATTGATGGTTTTGACGAATCAAAAGTTTCCTTATCAATCTTTGCCATTACGTCTAAATCAACAAAACTATCATTGATAGGCGTGATAACAGTATCCGCATATGAATGAGCTATCTTAGAAAAATTAGTATGACTCCCAGGAGTATCTATAACGATATAATCTGCATTTTCTTTTGCAAGATTAAGCGACTCATCAAATATATGCTTCTCACTCTTATTCTTCTTTTCTATGGAATCCCCATTTACTTCTTCCAAATGGATATGATATGAAACATCCACCATGCGGTCAGGATTATTGTCGTTATATTCCTTTCTGTTATTAATATAGCTGGTAAGGGAATGCTGCCTTGAATCAACATCAATAGTCGCAACCCTGTATCCACGGTCAAGTAACCCCACAACTAGATGCATAGAGCATGTAGTTTTCCCCGCTCCACCTTTTTCATTTCCTACAACGAATATATGTGGAGCATTGCCATTACTTTGCGAATTAGCTTTAATTTGACTCATAATGATCCTGCACGAACTTATCAAGCAATCTCACGCCAAAGCCAACAGCACCTTTTGGAGCTAAAGGATTCTTACAACCATCTTCCCAAGCCATTCCAGCAATATCAAGATGCGCCCATTTGATACCTTCATCTACAAAACGTCCGATGAAATGAGCAGCAGTTGAACTTCCCGCAATTCCCCTTGCGCCACCTATATTGGCTACGTCAGCAATTGGTGACTTCAACATTTTGTCAAAATCTGAGTGAAGTGGCATTCTCCACAACTTCTCGTTCACCTCATTAGATGAGCTGATTAATTTCTCTGCTAGATCATCATCATTTGCAAAGCAACCTGCATAGCTATGAGCAAGAGCAACTAATATAGCACCTGTAAGAGTTGCGAGATCAATGACGCAATCTGGCTCGAAATTTTTCTGCAAGTAAGTCATGCAATCGCATAATACCAATCTTCCTTCTGCATCTGTGTTAAGCACCTCAACTGTTTGCCCAGACATAGTAGTTACAACATCACCTGGTCTTTGCGCATTACTACCTGGCATATTCTCAACAAGCCCAACAACAGCAACTGCATTTACTTTTGCGCTTCTAAGTGCCAGTGCCTTCATTACGCCAACTACAGCAGCAGATCCCGCCATATCATACTTCATGTCTCCCATATTAGAAGACGGCTTTAAAGAGATTCCACCTGTATCAAATGTTACGCCTTTCCCTACAAAACATAGTGGCTTTGAATCATCATCAAGACCTTTATATTGCATTACAACAAGTTTGGACTCACGTGCAGAGCCTTGACCAACTCCAAGCATTGCGCCCATGCCAAGGTCACGCATTTCACTTTCACCAAGTACGTCTATATCTATACCAAGTGGCTCTAATTTTGTTACAATCTCTTCTACGTAGGTTTCTGGATATAATACATTTGGTGCTTCACTTACTAAGTCTCTTGCAAAATATACGCCCATAGCCACTGCTTTTTTTCTTTCAAAAAGATCATATGCTACTTGCTCATCATCAACTATCACGTTGAAATCTTCTGTTACAAATTTCTCTTCTTCTTTTTGCTTAGTTAGATATTTATCAAATTTGTAAGACCCAAGAAGTGCACCACTTGCAAGAATAGATGCAACTTCATGTATAGAAAATTCAGCAATTCTATTATCTATTGCAAGACCAACGGATTTTGCACGCATTCTCTTTGCGTTAGAATATATTTTGCTACCAATTTCTTCTAACTTATATTCTTTAAGTTTAGATTCATCACCAATACCGATTACTATAATGTGCCTAATATGCCCATCAATATCAGTTGTTGTTAAATTTAATGTTTGACCAAATTTTCCTTTAAATTTGTTCTCGTCTTGTATTGATTTCGAAATTAACCCATGATGCTTTTGGTCAAGTTTCGTAGTTTGATCATCAATTTTCAATTGATCACTAATTAAAATAGCAATAGCTTCATTAGAGCATAGATCTTTTTCTTCAAAAGAGATATTTATCATTTTTTCCTCACAAAAATATACGTGTATCATCCTATAGTTAATTTAGATGAATACGAAACTAGGCGCAAGGGGAGAAGCCTAAAATAATGCAAGCGAGGAAGTAACGAAGCCTCTATTCAAAATAAATCGACTACAGCAAGCTTAAATTAGTACTAGATTGAGTATTTTGCAAGTAATTACCACTGATACTCCTGTAAATACGTTTATAGATTAATATTACGAGTTGCTGATGGTAATTTAACTCTCATCCCGTCCAGTTCTTTTGTTAAAATAACTTGGCAGCCTAGTCTTGAGGTATGAGTGAGTCCAAATGCTAGATCAAGCATATCTTCTTCTGCTTCTTCTGGTTCATCTAGCTTATTATATATCTTATCTTCCAATACAACATGACATGTTGCACAAGCGAGCGACCCCTCACATGCACCTTCTAAGTCTATATCATTATTGTGGGCAACCTCCAAAATCGAAAGACCTACAAGGTCTTCTACCTCTATCTCCCTTTCCCCTTCTATAAAAATGATTTTAATTTTCTCTGGCGTCATAATTTTGGATCATTATATATTGTCAATATGTTTATTTTTTAGATATAATTCCACACCCTTATCTAAATGTTTTTGTATAAAGATATTGGCTAATTTATTTAAAGAATCTATCTTTATCAAGATATTATCACGATTATTCAAATTTACTATTTTCTGTAAAGAATTTATTTCTCCTTTTATCTCTGCCATATCTTTTTTAGATAAAATATCGGGAGTCTCAGAAATTGCCTTTTCAAGACTATCTATCAGATTGTTTGCGCTTTGACGTGATTCAATCAACAATTTAGCTTCATGATCTTCTTGAGCATTTTCAAAAGCTTCGTTTAGTAGTTCGTTCACTTTCTTTTCATCCATGCCGTAGCTAGGTTTGATATCTATATTATGCGCTTTGCTGGTTAATTTATCCCTTGCGGTAACAGATAAAATGCCATCAACATCTATAGAGAAAATCACTTCTATTTTTGCCATGCCAAATTTCATAGGAGGGATATCAGTAAGTTCAAAATGTGCAAGCGATCTGCAATCTTCAGCCTTCTCTCTTTCTCCTTGCACTATGTGGAACTTCATTCCAGTCTGGTTATCAACATGAGTTGTAAATTCCTTCGTTACTGAGAATGGAATCGAAGTATTCCTCATAATCAATTTCTCTACAAGACCGCCATATAGCTCAAGACCGAATGATAATGGTACTACATCAATCAATAAAGAACCAGACTGTGAAGACAGATTCTCTGCCTGCATAGCAGCTCCGATTGCCACCACCCTATCTTGATCTATTTCTGAAAAAATAGGAACTCCAAAGGTCTCCTTTAATTTTTTAGATATTAGAGGTATTCTGGTAGAACCACCAACCAAAATAATGCCATCAAGGCTATGATCTTCAGCATTATAGAGCGTCTCTTTAGATATTTTAATTGTCTTATCTATAATAGGAGAAATTATTTTTTGATAATCTACTCTAGAAATAGAAATTTTATGTCCACCGATATTAACGTCAATCTTTTCCGCATGAGATAGATTCTCTTTGGTGGATTTTGCTTTTAATATTAGTTCTTTTGTGATGTCAGCATTTATTTTTTTTGCTATATATTCTGCAAGAGATAAATCTATATCGTCCCCGCCAAGCATATTATCTCCGCCAACTGAAACAACTTGTAATATTTCTTCATGCATATTCAGTATTGAGGTATCAAATGTTCCGCCACCAAAATCATACACTAAATAAGTACCATTCTCCGACTTGTTAAGACCGTAAGCATAAGCAGCTGCAGTGGGTTCTGCAATCAACCTCATTACTTCAAATCCAGCTAGCTTTGCTGCTAACAATACCTGACCTTTAGCGGAATCGTCAAAGTATGCAGGCACGGATATTACAGCTTTTTCTAAATTAATAGAAAGAGATGTCTCTGCTTGCTCTTTTAAATATTTGAATATTTCTGAAGCAACTAGGGGAATGGAGAGCTTTTTGCCATTTATCAGTAATCTTGGCATTTCCTCTTCAAAGGAAAAAATTTCAGATAGCATTTTTAAGTTTGTATTATTTTTTATCTCCTTCGAAGATTTTGCAAATACACGCTTGATAGAACGTATTATGTCATCATTTTCTCCTATGGAAATTTTTCCGTTACTATCTTTTCCAATGGTAGAAGGAACTATATCCTTCCCATTATCCATCTTAATAATTTCTGCATGGTAATTTTGGGATATTGCTATCAAAGAGTTAGTAGTACCAAAATCAATACCAACAATTATATCTTCTTTTTGCTTTTCTACGCTCGGCTCGGTAAGCTCTACTATCTGCATGTTTGAATTTTTGATCTTATATTCCCTACTAAATTAGTAAGATACTTGAGACGAATAGTAAGATCAAGTGCTTTAGTGATGTTATTTTGCTTAAAAGACTCGGTTAGCTCTGCTATTACTGTTTTCTTTTGAGAGAGCTTTTTCTCCATAATATGGTTAAGCTCAGGGATGCTATCAGTGTCATCTATTATTTCGTATGATTCCATTATCTCTTCAAACTCTTCATGTGAGAGAAGATTTTTCAAATGCTCATCATCAAATTTTTGCCCAAGTAGGGTAAGTAAATATTCAGCACGTAAGTAATCATCCTTAAGAACTTTATACGCCTTATTTATATCTATTGACGCACTTACGCACTCTGCACGCTCAGAGTCATTTTTAGCCCTGTCTGGATGATAAAATTTTTGCTTATTTAGATATTGTTTATGCAGAAAATTTTGGTCTATTGTATATTCTTGTTCAACATCTAGCAATCTGAAGTAGTTCATTGTATATCTAGGTATATCGTATTAGTAGCTCTCTTTCACCCTTGCGCTTGAACGCACAAAGAAACCAGCCTTCGGCTCTGCAGTGATGCCATACAACGACGGATGGTGGAGATGAAGGGAATCGAACCCCCGACATTCTGCTTGCAAAGCAGACGCTCTACCCCTGAGCTACATCCCCAAACAATAGTTTGACAACCAATAAGGAACTTATATAACGTATCAGAAATACAGTCAACTGATTTTAGAGAGTTATCTAGATACTCAGTTGTACTGAAACAAAGAATATTTGGTTAAAAGCTTATCAAGAACTTATCTTGTTAACCATTTGAAAACAAAATGCGTCCTGAGAAACGCATCAACTGTTGCATATATAGCGCAATTCAGATGCAGAATGCTTTTCTTGTGCTATGCGTTGTTGCAAATACGCATTAACCGTCTTAGTGTCAGATTCGATTTGCTTATGCAAAACATAAAGCAAAGAAATAATTTTTAAATATAAAATCTAAGGAGAATAAATTATGAAGAAAATTTTATTAACAGCAGCAGCTGCTACAGTGCTTGCTACTTCGTCAGCTTATGCGTTAGAGGATATGTTCTATGTCAAAATCAATGGAGCTTACTGTAAAACAGACAAGGTGAAAATTGATGGAATGAGCCTAAAAAGCGGAAATGCCTTTTTCGCAGGTATAGGTGCTGGTTATTATGCAATGGATAATCTGAGAGTGGATCTTACATTGGATCGCTTCTTTAATCCAGAGCATAAGTCTGGTGATAGTAAGGTCAAAGGTGATATAAATACTGCAATGTTTGGTCTTTTTGTAGATGTTGCTGATGTAAGCGTTGCTAAATTCTTTCTAGGGGCTTCTGCTGGTGGAAGTCAGTTAAAAGCAAAATTCACCAAAGGTGATAAGTCTTATACTGCAAAACAAAAATACAATCTTGCTTGGGCGATCCATTTAGGTGCATCTACAAAGTTTGTACAAAATGTTACAGGAGAGCTATCTTATAGTTACAGAGATATGGGTAAAACTACTAAGTTTACAGATATTAATGAAACTGTTCATTACAAAGGGCATCATGTTGCTTTCGGCGTAAGATTTGATATCTAAATTTGCGTAAAATACAAGTTAGAAAAGGAGGCTTCGGGTTCACCGAGCCTCCTTTTTTGTTGAGCAAAAAAGCTGATTTGCAAGGCCAAAAGCAGATAGCTCTTGTATGCGTGGTAGAACTATAACACTCTTCTTTTTCATGTTATGAGTTAATTTCTTTGTATTAGTATAGTTTTGTTGTGAATTATAAAATTCCATCTGAATATCACGTATCATTCAGGGTTATTTGGTGGCATGCCGCTCAACGGCACTTGGTCAAAATCGTCGCCTAATTTATCAACGCCACTGCTAAACAGCATAATAGGTTCATCCTTTTTTTCATGATCATGAATTGGCTTTGCAAATGTAAAACGTCTTGCGAGATTCTTTTCTTGTTCTCGTACATTGAAATAATATTGTTGCTCTTTTTCTTGAAAAACTAAATTGCTTTCAACTGGTCGTTGAACTGCAATATTCTCTGGCATCTTTTGTTTTTTTGTACTGCATTTACTAGAATTGTTTTCTTTTGTACTAATGGAAGAATTACAAGATTCACTTTTATATTCCTTGTTGACTCATTAGTTCTATAAGATGCTTGTTGCCTGGGTGTAGATTTTATACCTTTTCTAGTAGTATCTACTTCGCTATCCTTACTTGACTCATCACCCATACACCCACATCGTTTTGATTTACTATGAACGCCTCCCATATTCTCATACCTTTTTAAATAAAATTGAGAAGAACGTAACAGCATTTAGTTAATTTGGGGTAAAAATTAAAGGAAAATTCTTGATGTGAGCACGACAAAAATATGGATGGATTGACAATACGCACAGCAATGCCTTATTATAAGAGTCTTACTTTGTGTTATTTGAGCCTATATGTTTGAGCAAGAAAAATATTCTATAAAAGCTAGTGAGTACCCAAACCTTTTTGAAAAGATGCTTTTGATCAGAAGGTTTGAAGAAAAATGCGGTCAACTATATGGAATGGGCATGATAGGTGGTTTTTGTCATCTATATATAGGGCAAGAAGCTGTAGTAGCTGGTATTCATATGGCAAAAAGAAAAGATGATAGCACTATTACCAGCTACCGTGATCATGGTCATATTATCATGTCTGGAATTGATCCTAAATATGTTATGGCAGAGCTTACTGGCAGAGCTTCTGGGTGCTCTAAGGGTAAGGGTGGTTCTATGCATATGTTCAACAAGGCTGGGAAATTTTATGGCGGTCATGGGATAGTCGGTGCGCAAGTGCCTATAGGTACTGGCATCGCATTTGCTGAGAAATATAACAAGACAAACAATGTATGTTTTACATTTTTAGGTGATGGGGCTGTTAATCAGGGACAGGTATATGAAGCATTTAACATGGCAGCTTTGTGGAAGCTACCTGTAATTTACATTATAGAAAATAATGAATACTCCATGGGAACTTCGTTGAAGCGCTCTACTGCTATGACTGACTTATATAAAAAAGGGGAGTCATTCGGTATACCCGGTTTTCAAGTAGATGGAATGGATGTTAACGCAGTATATAACGCAGCCTTACAAGCAACTGAGTTTGTTCGAGGTGGAGGAGGTCCTGTAATTATTGAAGTCAAAACATATAGATATCGTGGTCACTCAATGTCTGATCCTGCAAAATACCGTACTAAAGAAGAAGTGGAAGAATATAAAGAACAAGATCCACTCGCTTCTGTTAAAAAATTCATTTTAAAGGAATCTTTGCTTTCTGAAGATAAATTGAAAAATTTAGAGAAAAAAATAAAAACTCAAATTTCGGAAATTGAGGAATTTGCGACAACAGCACCTCTTCCAGATGAGAGTGAGCTTTATACTGATATATTCAAATAAGAAATCAAATGCCTGAAATAACCGTGAGAGAAGCATTGCAAGAAGCAATGAAAGAAGAGATGAAACGAGATGAGAAAGTTCTTATCATGGGGGAGGAAGTTGCGCAGTATCAAGGCGCATACAAAATAACACAAGGATTGCTCGATGAATTTGGACAAGGCAGAGTGATAGACACGCCAATTACTGAGCATGGTTTTGCAGGACTTGCTGTTGGTGCAGCGTTTGCTGGTCTTCGCCCTATCGTTGAATTTATGACTTTCAATTTTGCTATGCAAGCTTTTGACCAAATTGTAAATTCTGCCGCAAAGACTAATTACATGTCAGGCGGTCAGCTTGGTTGCCCTATAGTATTCCGAGGTCCTAATGGCGCTGCAGCACGAGTCGGAGCGCAGCACAGTCAGAATTTTGCAAGCATTTATTCGCATATTCCAGGTTTGAAGGTTGTTGCTCCGTATAGCGCAGAAGATTGTAAAGGACTATTAATTAGCGCTATTAGGGATGATAACCCCGTGATCTTTTTAGAAAATGAGATAATGTATGGTCACAAATTTGAAGTGCCAGAGGTAGTAGAGCCAATTGAGATTGGAAAAGCAAAACTTCTAAGAGACGGGGATGACGTTACTATCCTTGCATTTTCCCTTCAAGTAGGTATGGCACTTGAAGCTGCTAATATATTACAAGAAGCGGGGATAAGTGCAGAGGTGATAGATTTGCGTAGCATAAGACCGCTAGACGAGAATACAATCATCCAGTCACTAATGAAGACTAATAGAATGGTTGTTGTAGAAGAAGGATGGTTCTTCTCTGGCATTAGTGCTACAATTAGCTCAATTGTTATGCGAGAAGCTTTTGACTATCTAGATGCTCCAGTTGAAGTAGTTTCTGGTAAGGATGTACCACTTCCTTATGCTGAAAATCTAGAAAAAATGTCACTTCCAACGGTTTCCGAGATAGTAGAAGCTGCAAAAAAAGCTTGTTATAAGGAGCTATAACCTACTTTTCGTAGAATAAACAACTTAATTAATAAAATAGATTATGCCTGTAAAAATCTTAATGCCAGCACTATCTCCAACAATGGAGCATGGAAATCTTGCTAAATGGCTCAAAAAGGAAGGGGATGAAATTGCAGCTGGTGATGTAATAGCTGAAATTGAAACTGATAAAGCTACAATGGAGGTAGAAGCAGTTGACGAAGGAATTTTGGCAAAAATTATTATCCCAGAAGGCACTCAGGAAGTTCCTGTAAATTCTCTAATTGCAGTACTTCTAGAAGAAGATGAAGACAAATCAGAAATAGATGAATTTATTGCTAAATTTACTTCTTCTTCAAAGGAAAAACAAAGCTTGTCCAAACCACCACAAAAGGAAAAAGACAGTAAAAAAGAAGAACAGAAATCACAAATAGAAGAAGTTGATTCTGCTCCTAAAACTGACTCTACTACTAAAGACTCTGGAGATAGAATATTTGCATCTCCCTTAGCAAAGCGCATAGCACTTGAAAAATCTATAGATTTATCGACTATTACTGGCAGTGGTCCTCATGGAAGGATCGTAAAAGATGATGTTATATCAGCAGATGGTAGCGCTAGCGCATCTATAAAACCACAAAGCAATCAGCTTGTACGAAATGCAGAAGAATACCGTACTATACCGAATAATAATATACGCAAAATTATTGCTAAGAGGTTATTAGAGTCAAAGACAACCATACCTCATTTTTATCTCTCCATAGAGTGTATGATGGATCAAACGCTTGAGGTAAGAGCGCAGATAAATAGCAGCTTTGGTGACGATAAGAACAAGAAAATATCTGTAAATGATTTTGTAATTTTGGCTACTGCAAAAGCACTACAGGACGCACCAGAAGCTAATGCAAGCTGGAGTGATGATGCAATTTTAATGTATAATAATGTGGATGTTTCAGTAGCAGTAGCAATTGATGGTGGGCTAATTACTCCTGTTATTCGCAATGCAAATATGAAAAAAATTACAGAAATTTCTTCCGAGATGAAAGATCTAGCAAAAAGAGCTAGGGATAATGCTCTGAAACCTGAGGAATTTCAAGGTGGAGGTTTTAGCATTTCTAATTTAGGAATGTATGGAATCAAAAGCTTTAATGCTATCATTAACCCCCCTCAAGGATGCATATTATCAGTTGGTATGGGTAGCAAGAGAGCTGCCGTAATAGGTGATAAAATAGAAGTAAGAACGATTATGGATGTTAATCTATCTTGTGATCACAGGGTGATTGACGGCGCAGTTGGTGCACAATTTCTTGCGGCATTTAAAAAATATATTGAATCTCCGATATTAATGTTCGTCAGCTTATAATATTGATTAAAGAAAGGATAGATCATGGAAGAAAAGAATTTTGATGTTGTTGTTATAGGTGGAGGACCAGGTGGATATGTAGCTGCTATTCGGCTTGCACAGCTAGGGCAAAAAACAGCATTAATAGAGCGAGAACATCTTGGAGGCATATGCCTCAACTGGGGCTGTATTCCCACAAAGTCTCTTCTGAAATCTGCAGAATTATATCAGAAAATCAAAAATTCTGAAGAATATGGAATTTCTGTAAAAGATGTAAAATTTGATATAGGCAAAATTGTTGATCGCTCTCGTGATGTATCAAAAAAATTAACCAGTGGCATTGCTGGATTAATGAAGAAAAATAAAATCACAGTGATTGAGGGTGAAGCTAAATTGGAAGGTGGTAAAACAATATCAGTTAGTAGTAAAAATGATGATAAGAAAACATCCATCAAGGCGAAGAATATCATTGTTGCTACTGGCGCACGAGCACGCATTCTTAAAGGGTTTGAACCAAATGAAAAAAATATCTGGTCTTATAAAGAAGCACTTGTTCCAAAATCTTTGCCCGAATCAATGACAATCGTTGGGTCAGGTGCGATAGGAATAGAGTTCGCATCTTTTTATAATGCTTTAGGTGTAGATGTTACAGTGCTTGAGGCAGCTGATAGGATTTTGTCAGCAGAAGATCATGAGATATCAAAAATGGCTCAAAAATCTTTTGAATCACAAGGGATAAAGTTTAAGACGGGAGTAAAATTGTTGTCCCAGAAAACTAATAATAATGATGTTACAGTTTCATTTGAGCATTCTGATAAAGAGCAAAGTCTTAAGTCTGAGATTTTATTAATGGCAGTTGGTATTGTTGGCAATACAGAAAATATCGGTATTGATAATACAAAAATAAAATTAGATCGTGGTCATATTGTCACTAATGATTTAATGCAAACTGAAGAAGAGGGGGTATATGCTATTGGTGACGTTGCTGGAACGCCATGGCTTGCGCATAAAGCAAGTCACGAAGGGGTCATTGCTGCAGAAGTGATTTCTGGATCTAAGCCTCATAAGATTAAAAAAAATAATATACCAGCATGTACATATTCAAGCCCGCAAATAGCCAGCGTAGGGCTAACAGAAGAAGCTGCAAAAGCAGCAAAGCACGATATTAGAATAGGGAGATTTCCCTTTTATGCTAACGGAAAGGCTTTGATCTTAGGTTCTGGAGATGGTATTATAAAAACAATTTTTGACGCTAAAACAGGCGAAATACTTGGAGCGCATATGATCGGCTGTGATGTTACAGAGCTGATTGGTGGGTATGTTGTTGCAAAAGAATTAGAAGGAACAGAGTTAGAACTAATGAATAGTATTTTTCCTCACCCCACATTATCAGAAATGATGCACGAGTCAGTGCTTCAGGCCTATGGTAGACAAATCCACATATAAGAAAGGATCAAAATGCCAAAATCTGTTGAATTATCTCAAGCGTTAAATGCTAAGTTGATTCATGATTTGGCAGGTTCCATTGGTGCAATTGATAATTGTGTTGGGCTTCTTGATAATGATAATAAAATAATCGGACAAAAGGCAAGAATACTTCTCGACCAAGAAGTAAAAAATCTATCTGGCCGTATAAGATTTTTCCGAAGCGCCTACTCTACTTCTTATGAAGAAGATGAAATGAGCTTGATTAGCGTAAAAAAAATATTAACAGATTTTTTTAAAGAAACAGGTGTTGCTTTCAAGTTATCTTTTGAGGAAGGGGTACTATATGTCGAGTCACATATTGCAAGAGCGCTGATTTGTTTATCTTCTATCATATCTGAAAATATTGCCCCAGAATCTTCTATTGATCTTCGCATTCCCAAGAATAAAGAGAATCCCATCACATTAAAGAAAATAGGATGCAAAAAAGTGCTGTGCGAAAAAAAGACAAACATATTGGAAGGTGATGTAAAATCACCGATAGATGTGTTCAATTGTCGTGAGCATTATATTAGTAGATTATGTACAAAATCTGATAGCAGCATATCGATAAATAAAAATCCCAGAGATGTAGAATATATTATATCTAAAAATAACTTTACTTGAAGAATCATTATGAATAGCAAATACAGAATTGAACAAGACTCAATAGGCGAAATCAAAGTTGAAGAGAAATATTATTGGGGAGCACAAACTCAAAGATCACTTGAGAATTTCAAAATTGCAAATCAAAGAATGCCAAAGGAGGTAGTATCTGCTCTTGCTATCTTAAAAAGATGTGCAGCAAAAACTCACAAGGATATTGGTGCATTAGATGCAAAAATAGCAAATATAATAATAGAGTCAGCAGATAGGGTTCTTAATGGTGAATTTGACGATAATTTTCCTCTGGTAGTATGGCAAACTGGCTCAGGCACTCAGTCAAATATGAATATGAATGAAGTGCTAGCTGGTATTTCAAACGAGAAACTAACTGGTAAGAGAGGTGGAAAGTTATCAGTGCATCCAAACGATCATGTAAATATGGGTCAATCTTCAAATGATGTATTTCCAACAGCAATGCATATTGCAACTATTTTGCAAATACATAAGAAGCTGTTACCTGCTCTTACCAAAATACACAAAAGCTTGAAGAAAAAATCAAATGAGTGGAAGTCAATTGTCAAAATTGGCAGAACACACTTGCAGGATGCAACTCCCGTGACTCTTGGCCAAGAATTTTCTGCATATGCAAAGCAAATTGAGTATGGGATTGCAAGAGTTCATACGTCAATGCAAAGTATCTATTTACTTGCACAAGGGGGAACAGCAGTTGGCACAGGTATTAATTGTAGGAAAGGCTTTGCTGAGAAATTCGCAAGCGAGGTTGCCAATTTTACAAAATATCCATTTAAAACATCTCCTAATAAGTTTGAATCACTTTCTTGTAATGATGCTCTAGTTGAGTTTTCTGGAACTCTTAATACATTAGCTGCTAGCATGATGAAAATCGCAAATGATATCAGGATGTTAGGATCAGGCCCTAGATGCGGAATAGGAGAGATCAATCTACCCGCTAATGAACCTGGTTCATCTATCATGCCAGGCAAGGTGAACCCTACACAGTGTGAGGCAATGACTATGGTTGCAGCGCAAGTGATGGGGAATCATGTTGCAGTTACCGTTGGGGGAGCGAATGGGCATTTTCAGCTAAATGTTTTTCGTCCGATGATTATTCAAAACGTGATTCATTCTGTCAATTTGCTAAGTGATGCTATGGTAAGTTTGGTCGACCATTGTATCGATGGAATTGAACCTAACATTTCGAGAATCAATATGCTTCGTGATCAATCTCTAATGCTTGTAACTGCTCTGAACCCTCATATTGGATATGATGCTGCATCTAAAATTGCTAAAAAAGCTTTTGCGGATGGAACTACGCTTAAGGAAGCGGCTACCTCTCTTGGACTAATCTCATCTGAAGAATTTGATAAATATGTAGTTCCAGAAAAAATGGTAGGAGATAATCTACTATAGTTAGTGGCGTTGCCCTTTTTGCGACTGTTTATTATGAGAGTGGGCAGATATGACAGGGCTTGAAATTTTACCATTTTCTACAATTTTTTCTTTTGCTTTCTCAATGTTTTTCCCATTGATTTGACTAAGTTTTTCTTTTTAGCTTGTTCATTTTTTTTGTCACAAAAATTAGATAATACCTCTCCTATTCTCCCCATTTTTTTGAATAGATTAGATGCATCTTTCCATTTAGTATCCTTAGAGACTTGCGTAATGTTATCTGATGCCCTTAGTGTATTAGATATTTTCATAAAATCGTTTTCGCTAGTAACTTTATCTAGGGTTTCATTATAGTCTTTCTTACTATCGCCTTGTTCAAATGCGTCATTAAGTTTTTTGTTTATGTGTTTATCTAGTTGATCTACATAGCTATCAAGATTTTTTTCCAACAGAGTTGTAATTGAGTTAAT
>JAOMYS010000090.1 GCA_028372485.1 Rickettsiaceae bacterium
GCGAAGAAGTAGATAAAGTTACTCCTGAACATGCTGAATTTGCGAAGAAATCTCTTGAAGAATGGAGGAACAGGAGAACTAAACAGAATAATAATAGGCATAAACCTGAGAAATAAGCCAGTCTACCGAAAGGTCACTGTGCACCTCGATGAGGTTTCAAATATTAGCAAACGAGGTAAAAGAATAGAAAAACTAGCCGAGCGCCAAAAGGCGCTTTCGGGAAAAGCCAGCGTACAAAACAATTGTAGGCATTTATTCAAAGAAAACTTTACCCAAAATCAACTAAATGCTATATGATACAAGAGTTACGGCCTAGCGATTGTAATGAATTCCAGCTAGGCCACCAATTAATTAAATAAGGAAATTATTATATGAACAAATCAGAGTTTGTAAAACATGTTGCCAATCAACATAATATTACTCAAGACGAAGCCAATAAAGTAATTGATACTTTTACCAGTAGCGTTATATCCGCTCTAGGCGAAGGTAATGAAATACAGCTAGTTGGCTTTGGTAATTTTTCTGTATCCGAAGTTGCAGAACGTGCAGGACGCAATCCAAAAACTGGTGAAGTTCTCCAAATTAAGGCTTACAAGCAACCTAGATTTAAGGTTGGACAGAAATTAAAGGATGCTGTTAATAAGTAAGGTACGTATGGAACGAGGCAAAATAAAATTCTACGACTCTAGCAAAGGCTATGGCTTTATTTATCCAGAAGGTAATGGCGAAGATATTTTTATACATAGAAGCGAATTATTTGTTGATCAGGCATGGCGCCATTCTTCTTATACGGATTCGCCATTACCAATAGCTTGTGGCCAAACTATTTCACAGCCTTATATTGTCGCTTTTATGACTGAAGTAGCCCAATTAGATAAAGAAGCCAAGGTCTTAGAAATTGGTACAGGCTCAGGGTGCCAAGCAGCCATTCTAGCTAAAATATGTAAAGAAGTTTACACTATAGAGCGAGTCCAAGAGTTAGCTGAATCTGCAAAAAATAGACTAAAAGAACTGGGATATAATAATGTTCATGTCAAAACCGGAGATGGTTATAAAGGATGGTCGTCAACAGCACCCTTTGATGCAATTATAGTGACTGCTGCATCTACAGAAATTCCACAAGAGTTAATAAAGCAATATAAAGGTCAACTACATGAATAATACAGAACGATTTGTAAGTTTAGTACAATCAATTATAACTTCAATAAGAAAGTTTTGTTGGCCCATTGAAGGGAATGAAAATAAAAAATTTATTCCAATGCTATTAATACTAGTATTAATTACGTTTAATTACGTTGCCCTTAATGCAATTAAAAATGCTCTTATAGTAACGCAAATAGGAGTCGAGCAACTTGGTTTTCTAAAAGGTTTTGTGGGGTACCCAGCATTAGTTATTTTTGCTGTTATCTATTGTATTATGTCTATCGTAATAAATCAGCGAAAAATATTTTATATTATCACGTTCTTATTTCTTTTCTTTTTTGCATTATTCACTTTCGTATTATATCCTAACCCAAATTTAACACACCTATCAAAAGGGACAATTAATGTAATATACCCTAATTTCCAATGGTTTACTAAATTTTCTGGTAATTGGAGTTTACCAATATTCTATATTTTGTCATCGATGTGGTATCCCATAATGGGAGCATTACTTTTTTGGCAATTCGCAAATCAAATCACGAAAACTAATGAAGCTAAAAGATTTTATCCTTTATTAGTTCTTTTGCCATTAGCGGCCCAGATCCCTATTGCAAGTATTGCATATAAATATATATTGTTTTCAACTGAACTACGATCTATTTTATCCTTAATTATTATTAATTGTATAATAATAATAATTTTATACAGTTGGATGAATAAAAATATTATTATAGGTCAGAAATTAGATATTTTAACTAAATCAAATGATAACTTAGAAAACAATATTACATGTTTAAAAACACTAAAATATTTATCCTTGCTTTCAATTATGGTTGTTTGTTATGGTATTCTAACTAGTTTACTTACAGCAATTTGGAAAGCAAAGATAGCTAAACGGCATTTAACTGCTGATGAATATATACCTTTTATAACAAAATTAGGAATGTATCAAGGTTTTGCCATTATATTTTTTACGATAATTGGAAGTTATTTTTTTAAAAAAACATCTTGGCTTAGTTCTGCTCTTTTTACACCAGTTATGTTACTAATTACAAGTGCCATCTTTTTCTTTTCTATAATGAATCAAGAATTCTTTTGTGTTAAAATGGCTACATTGTTTAGAACAGACCCTCTAACTATCATAGTAATACTTGGGGCTATACAACAGACTCTGCATAATTCAGTTGGGGTCCTGTTTTTTTATTCAACAAAAGAAATGGCCTATATACCTATTGGTAATAAAGCAAAGACGATGGGAAAAGCATTAGTCGATGTCATTTTTGCTTATTTTGCATTTAGTTGTGGTAATATTATACAGGTAATTATTTTTACTATTTCACCTTCGTATACATATGATAATGCAACTTTATATTTTGCTTTAATATGTTTATTATTTATAATTCTATGGATAATAGCTATTTTTTGTTTGAATAAAGACTATAATGAGCGTTTAGGCAGCAATTCCAAATATGACTTAAAGGCCATAGATTGATAGGTGTCTAAAATATTTTTTTCGTAGAGAAAATAGTAAAAAAGTAGAGTTTTTTGTATAAATCTCTAAAATAGTACCAATCTGAGTAATAAACATTGGTATAAAATTATGCACTCTAAAAAACATCTGAGTTTTAGCGCAATAAGAAACATGATAGCAGATAACCTTGCGACAATCAAAGACACAAGAGCTGCTAATAAAAGTATATTTTTGGATAATTCCGACACTAAAATGTTTTATTACACGGGTATAGGCCATATTTGGAATCGCTCTGAGGTAAGCCTTGTCGGGTTTGGTAACTTTAGCGTATCTAAAGTAGAATCAAGACCTGGGCGCAACCCAAGAACTGGCGAAACAATACAGATTAAAGCTTATAATCAGCCAAAGTTTAAGGTAGGTCAATCCCTCAAGGACTCTGTAAATAATAAATAAGTGGCTAATGCTTGGATTGCTACACGCATCTAATCATAATAATTACACAGAATTAATAACAAATAAAATAAGATATAAAAATTATGAATACAGGAAAAGTAAAATGGTTTAATGGCGACAAAGGTTATGGATTTATAGAGCAAGAAGGTGGTGGTACTGATGTATTTGTACATATTAGCGAAGTAGAGAATGCTGGGCTTAGAACTTTAGACGAGAATCAACGTGTTAGCTATGAGATAGAGAACAATAAGGGTAAATCGTCTGCAACTAATTTAAAATTGCTTTAGATTATATTTATTTTATTTATATACCTACTTAGATTTTTTGGAGTAAGAAGAAATGACTAAAACAAACACGCTGAATTTAATATATACCGCAATAATTGCATCACTATGTTTTGTGATAAATCAAAAGACAGCTATTTATCAATGCGCAGCAATATTTACAGGGATACTCATTGTTACAAATACTTATTTACTACAAAACAAGTCTGGCAATGCTTACAAAATATTATTAGCTGGCATTAGTCTTAGCATACCACTCTATTTTATAATGGGAGTAAGTAATACAGCTATTATGAAAATAACTATAGCTTCTCTAGTATCTTTAGGGATTACCGCCACTCTATCAATTTACCTAACCAATTTCTTTAAAAATACTTATCAATTTTCTCTAGCTCTTTTTGCCTCACTTGCTATCTCGGCATTAGTAGATGGATTTATGATGAGTAGCTACTATTTGCTATTTGATATTTTTACTATGAGTAAAACAATAAGTATTTTATACAAGGAGATAGCATAT
>JAOMYS010000091.1 GCA_028372485.1 Rickettsiaceae bacterium
ATACGAGATCTCTAAAGCATAGAGGTTGGCTCTATCTATTGAGATCTCGTATAGCTCCCTTAGCAGTCGCTTACGGAATGACATGTGGAGGTGAAGTGATCTTATACATTATGAATTTTTACTCATACCCATAATGTTGTATCCAGAATCAACATAGTGTATCTCTCCCGTTACTCCGTTTGAAAGCTCACTCAGCAAATAAAGAGCAGCTCCTGCGACATCTTGCTGAGTTGTGTTTCTTCTTAAGGGAGAAGTAGAAGCATGAGAGTTAAGCATCGTCTTGAAGTCATTAATTCCGCTAGCAGCAAGGGTTCTTATAGGACCTGCAGAGATGGCATTTACCCTTATGTTATTTTCTCCCATATCATGAGCGAGATATTTCACGCTTGTCTCAAGTGCAGATTTTGCAAGACCCATAACATTATAGAACGGCACAACTTTTTCTGCGCCGTAATAGGTCAGGGTGAGTATAGATCCACCATCCTTCATAAGAGGTTCAGCTCGTTTTGCAAGTGAAGTTAAGGAATAGCATGATATGTTCATTGAGTTTAAAAAATTCTGCAGGCTTGTGTCTATATACCTTCCTCGTAGTTCATCTTTGTCAGCAAAAGCAATACCATGGAGGATGAAATCAAGCTTCCCCCATCTTTTATTAACAGATTCAAATAATTTATCTACAGACTCCTCATTTGTTACATCGCATTCTTGGACGAAATCACAACCTATTTCTTCAGCAAGGGGAAAAACTCTTTTTTCAAGAACTTCACCTTGGTATGTGAGTGCTACATCTGCTCCATGTGCTTTTACAATTTGTGCAATTGCCCAAGAGATTGATAGTTTATTTGCAACGCCAGTAATTATACCTTTTTTACCTTCAAGGAGTTTTGTAGGGTTTATAGAATTTGTCATAAAAAACCATTTAGTCTGCTATACATATGATGGTAATTTGTATATCATCAAACAAATTTTTGTACAAGCTCTATAAAATGTTTTTAAACAAAAGATCATCTTTTATTTCTGGAATGATTTGCGGTCTTTCGTTTGCCCCTATGTTTTTCATAGTTGGGATATTTATGCTATCCATATTATGCTTTCAAATCTCTAGGTCACAATCAAGAAAGCAAGCAGTAACTTACTCATATTTATTCGGTCTTGGATTTTTTCTAACTACCCTTTACTGGATATCACTTTGCTTAACTGTTTACATTGAAGAATTTTGGTGGCTAATTCCATTTGCTCTTTTTGGCATTCCTGCGTCTATGGCATTATTTACAGCTTTTCATGGCATGATCTCATGGCAATTTAGAAATAATTATTTATATCATTTTATTTTTTGCTTCATATGGATATTTGTTGAATGGCTTTCTTCTTGGTTGTTCACAGGTTTCCCTTGGGGGCTTGTAGGGTATGCATTCTCAATATCTGATTTGTCTATTCAGGCAGCAAGTATATTTGGCATATTAGGTCTGAGCTTCGTAGCAGTATATATTGGCTCAAGCTTGTATAGTACAAATATGCTTATACCTAGAGTAATTACCGCTATATTGTTATGTATTGCGCTCTTAACGTTTGGTTATTATAGGTTGCAGCACTACCCAGTAGAGCTTAGCAATGTTAAAATTCGTATTGTTCAACCATCTATTCCTCAAATATCAAAATGGAGTCCAGAGATTTTTTGGCAAAATTTAGATAAGCATATTTCTCTATCAAAACAAGATGGGGACCCAGACATAATATTATGGTCAGAGTCAGCTCTCACGGTTCCTTACTATCGCAGTTATATCAAAGAAGTTTTGATTTCATCCTTTTCAAAAAAGAATCAAGTTTTACTGACGGGGGGTATAAATGATAATGCAAAATTAGGCGACGATTACAAACTATACGCCTCTTTGATTGGTATCGATAATAAAGGGAATCTGTTGTTTGATTATCATAAATCTCATTTAGTTCCATTTGGAGAATACATACCCCTGAATGATTATTTACCATTACAGAAGATCACTCATGGAATGGTTGATTATTCAAGTGGTGAGCGTGAAATTATTCATTTAAAAGAACTAGATTTAAAAATCCAACCCTTAATATGCTATGAATCAATCTTTTCAAGTGAAGTGAGAGTTGATAATATTAATGCTAATGTTATTATAAATGTAACTAACGATGCTTGGTATGGTAATTCTTCGGGTCCGTATCAGCATTTTGAGATTAGCAAGATGCGTGCTATTGAGAATGGTTTGCCTATGGTAAGAGCTGCAAATAATGGAATATCTGCTATTATTGACCCTTTAGGTAGGGTTATAAAGATTCTGGGTCTTGATGAGGTTGCAGTAATTGATGGTTATATTCCATTGAAGTTAGATAGAGCGACTATTTATTCAGAATGGGGGAACATTGCATTGTTATTTTGTATGTTTTTTGTGCTAATGATACAATCAACGATAGTATTATTATACCGCTGGTTTTTAAGGCGATAGAAAAATACTTGTGGTGATTGATTCAAGATAGTAGTATCCTTGAGAGTGTTTTTGTAAATAGTTAATTTTAAAATAATTTGATGTCTGAGCAAAGAGAAACGAAGGGAAGGGCTGATGCTATTGATAAGCTGGTAAGCAGACGCCTAAAAATGAAAAGGATGATGTCTGGTTTAAGTCAGCAAGATGTAGGAAAGGCAGTAGATGTAAGTATTCAGCAGGTACAAAAATACGAGAAAGCTACCAACCGTATATCGAGTGGCAAGCTATTTGCACTTGCAAAATTTTTTAAAGTTCCTATAAGTTATTTTTATAACCAAGGTACGCAGGAAGATTCTACTGTTGAGAGTGCTTTTGCTGAAACTGCTTCTTCTTATGATATAGGTATGGAGGATGTCGTTACAGAAAAAGAGATTCTTTTATTTGTAAAGGCATTTAGTGAAATAAAAAGTTCCCAGAATCGTAAGAAGATTATGGAAGTTATTAAGATGATACCTTAAATTATTCTTTGTAATAATAAGCTTATCTAGTTATTTAAGAGATATATAATTTCCTTTCCAGATAGACTAGTAATGAAAAATATACCAAATTACCTGACTATTGCTAGGATGCTTGCTATACCTGTGATAGTTATGTCTTTTTATTTTGATGATTCTAAATTTGCTCACAGGCTAGGTGGTGTCATTTTTGTTCTTGCAAGTCTTACGGATTTCTTTGATGGGTATTTTGCAAGAAAATACAATGTTGTATCAAATTTTGGTAAGATGTTTGATCCTATTGCAGATAAGGTATTAGTGGGTTGTGTTCTTGTGATGCTAGTGAAAGATGGTCGTGCTAACGAGATTCCGTGTTTATTGATTTTAGCTAGAGAGTTTATAGTGGCTGGTCTTCGTGAATTTTTAGGGCAAATCCAAGTTAGTGTGCCTGTTACAAGACTTGCGAAGACAAAAACAGCTATTCAAATGGTGGCAATCACTATGTTGATATTAGGTTCAGTAGGATCTGGCATAGACAGCCTGGATATGATAGGTGATATTTTCTTGTGGGTTGCTGCTATATTAACCTTAGTTACTGGTTATTCCTATTTAAAGGCAAGTAGCGAATATTTTTAATTACTATAAATATCTAGTAGCCCATGCCGCTAAAACTTCAGCTACATATACGCTATCTTCGGGGTTCTTCATTAATAAATGATCTGCATCATCAAGAGAAATAAAACTCTTAGGGTGTTTTGCATGTTCATATATATGCTGTGCATTATCAATACTTACTATTGCATCTACTGGCGAATGCATAACTAGCAATGCCTTTTTGAG
>JAOMYS010000092.1 GCA_028372485.1 Rickettsiaceae bacterium
TTTATCGTTCTCTCCTATCGTTTTGATATGCTCTTTTACTGCATCGTAAAGCTTAGGATGATTGCGTTTTAAGCCTAATACATAATTTCCTTTCTTGTTTATAATTTGAGAGACGATATTTTTCTGACAGCCCGCTGCGTCTATAGTAATAGTGTTGTTTTTTATATTTAACGAATCTAACAATAGTGGTATTGCGGTTATTTCATTTGATTTACTATCTACCTGTTCTTCGCCAATTATTAAGCCATTTTCGTGACACCATGCACTGACTGAATGTAGGCACTTAGAGTTTACTCTTTTGCTACCGCGCAAAGACTTTCCATCAACTGCAATTTGATCGTTGTCATTCTTATTATTATCTACTATCTCTGCTGCGTGAGTGCGTAATAAATTTTCTATATTATTTGGATCTAATAAGCTAAATACTCTTCTAAATGTATCGCTCGATGGAACTCCGTTTTTATAGCTCACATACCGTGAAAGCCAATCTTTCTTTACCTTGCAGTAGTTTCTTATTTCATTCCAATTTTCACACCCAGCAAGAACTCCACATAATGCAGTGAATATAATAGTACTTAAACTATGTTGGACTTTACCTAACTCTCTTGGATCTGATATCTTCTTTATCTTTTTTAATATATTTATCTTTTATAGCTAAATTTAAAAGATGAAGTATACCCATTATCTCCAGTTAATTGTTAACTAAAATCTTCATCTTGAGGAAATATAGCCTCTAATCCTTGAAGATCACATTCGTAATCAAAAAATTTATCATACGTGTTGCATCCTATTAAAATACCTAGAGCTTCTTTATCAATAACCTGATCAATACTCTGTAAATCGCTTGGTAATTCTTTGATTTTATTGTCTAAAGATTCCCCTCGTTCATTTGCATAGCATCTCTTTAAAAAAGCAAAAAAAGCGTTTGAAGAAAAATCTTTATGTTGCGCACAATCCTTTAAATTCATTAACTCCTTACCATCTTTGTCGAGAATAGATGGGATAAAACTTTTTTCTCCAAGATTTGAAGCATACGAATATAATACAGTCTCCATAATAGTGATTGATTGAAATTGTTTAAAAAATGGCTGTAAAATATTGGAGTTCGTAGATAAATCACCTTGCCACGTTGAATCTTCATTTGATAAAAAGCAAAAACGTGTGCTAGGGTGAAAATCTTTTATACTCTGATCATTTATCATCTTTTGGCCATAACATGCTATAGAAACTACATCAGTTTTTAGCACCAGTTTTGATATTTGAGATAATTGTTGAGTAAGAATCTCCGATGGTATAAATTTAGGATTGCCCATAAATCCCTCTAGATCAAAACCAGTACCTAGCGTAAATAATCCGCTATCGTTATCAGGCAAAACATGAGCTTGGATAATTATATCTAATTTGGTGATATCATTTAAACACTCAGCTACCAATTTTGCAATTGACCCTATGTCATTAAAGCCATAATCCTGTGACCAAAAGTTAATAGATTTCCCATCTCCTTTAACTGCTTATCGTGGGTTGGAGAATTGGTCATAGAATTTAAGAGCTTTAGTCCAGGGCCAATTATTTTTACAATTAAAGTGCTAGATTGATCTTTCTTATAGAAACTAACTTGATTTGATTTTGGATCTGATGCAGACTTTAGATCGTAAATATCTTTGTTTTGCAATTGCAACGCAGGATGTTGATCGATACTTTTACTTTCTTCATTTTTCATTATTGGTTACAATGTTTTATTAATATTGAAATATTATTCATAAAATATTTATTAAAAGCAAGCTTTTTTAGAGTAATGGATAAAGGTAAAGCCATTAACTAAGGCTTCATACAATTGCCCTGAGCTATACGGAATCTCTTGTATAAGGAATTTCTAATGCAGTACTCTCTTGTAAATTACTATAAATATTTCAAATTTACACAATATCAGAGGTAAAACGATTACCCAAATTGACTATATTTTAAAAGTTGATATATTCCTAACTACTTTAAATAATAAACTCTTTTATGCCTGAAATATTTTTAAATGGTCCTGCTGGTCGCTTGGAAGGTAATTTTATCGCAGCACAGAACCCAGATGCTCCAGTCGCTTTAGTTCTTCACCCTCATCCAGTTCACGGGGGAACTATGAACAATAAAGTTGTATATAATATATACAAAACTTTATTCAAAAATGGTTTTTCTGTGATGCGTATAAATTTCCGTGGTGTCGGGAAATCAATGGGAGAATTTGACAATGGACTTGGTGAAATGACAGATGCTGCTACTGCGCTAGATTGGCTTCAGGAGAATCATCCGCTAAGTAAGGTAAATTTGATTGCAGGATTTTCGTTTGGTGCATGGATAGCAATGCAGCTCATTATGCGTAGACCAGAAATTACTGACTTTTTAGCGATATCACCCCCTGTTAATAAATATGATTTTTCGTTTTTATCGCCTTGTCCAGTTCCTGGGTTAATAGTGCAAGGAGACAAAGACAGCGTTGTACCAGAAGAGTCTGTAAGTGATCTTGCGCAAAGACTTGCAAAGCAGAGAAACATAGAGGTGGATTATAGGGTAATTAATGATGCAGATCATTTCTTCCGTGATAAAATTGCCTTATTAAATGCAGAAATAGATAGCTATATTAAAAGTATATTTTCGCACACATCATCTAGTTCTTCGGGGACAGATAGTGACTCTATTGCTTCTTCTTCTAAGAAGAAAATATTTTTAGACTAGTTGGTCAATTTATTATAAATAGTTAAATCTTGATTGACCCTGCATATGATTTTAATAAAAGCTTAACCTTTGATTGTTAGAATTACTTGATTAAAGGAAGTTTTGACTCGTATATGACCAAAAAACTTAGCAAAGCTAATAAAGTTAATCTAGATAAAAATCATAATGAAAAGCTTGATTTATTATCACAAGCTGAGGAATTACTTTCTACCTTGCAAAAAATACGTTCATCTGTTGCAAAATCTATTTTTGATCCATTTACTGCAGCTTCAAGAAATGTAGGGAAAGATGGTCTGGATATAAGTATATTAAAAACTGATGATAAAAAAAAGAAAAGGGGAAGTGAAAAAAAAGATGCTAATATAAAAACAACTATCTTTGGCAAAGATGAAGTAACCGAGAGGGGGAGAACTGCAGGGTCTAGTAGTATATCTTCGGACAGAACAAGGTCTAGTGATATATCTTCGGATAGAACAAGGTCTAGTGATGTATCTTCGGATAGAACAAGATCTAGTGATGTATCTCCGGATAGAACAAAGTCTAGTAATGTATCTTTGGATAGGACAAGATCTAGCAATGTATCTCCGGATGTTTCTAGGAAAGAAACTATGGAGCGCAATGAATCACAACGAAAATCAAAACGTCTTCTGAATAGAATCCACAAACATTATGTACGATTGATTCCAGCTAATGAAAAGCATAAGGTACGGAATGTCGCTTCTCTGAGGGATGTATCCATAGCTGAGATACAATCTGCAATATCGAAAATTAGAAAAGAAGTTTCCCAAGTCAAGAAGGTCCAGAGAATCGCTCAACATGATAAACTTCAAAAACAAAAACAAAGATCTAGTTGGGTTAGATAGATAGTGTCA
>JAOMYS010000093.1 GCA_028372485.1 Rickettsiaceae bacterium
CACTGACTTAGACTGATCAATGTATCAGATATATTATACCAGTGATGCAAAGAAAGATTTTAAGAAAATCACTCAATCTAATTTAAAAGACTCTTGTATAAAATTATTAAAATTAGTTGAGACTAATCCTTTTCAGAATCCTCCGCCATATAAGAGACTAAAGGAAATTTATTCTGGAATGTATTCACGTAGAATAAATATACACCATCGTTTATTTTACGAGATAGATGAAGGCAATAAGAGAATAAAAATTCTTAGAATCTGGAGTCACTACGGAGATAACTAACGCTCTACAGAATATTATATATTACTCTAGATCTTCTATCACGTTCCCCCCCATCTCTACATCATCAGTCCGACATGATAGATCATCAGAGTTTTCTGCTTCTATTATATTACTTTCAATTTGAGACTTAACCCCAGATAGCAGATTTTCCAATGGTTTTGATAATAATTTTGTATATTTAAGCTTCACGCATTCTTCAGCATCCCCATATATAAAATCAACATACTTAGTAAGTGAAAAATCAGCATTATCTAGATAATGCTGAAGTAATATCTTAGAGATATCTGTATGATTGTATGAAATAGATATAGACAAAGCTGTATATTTTATACCTACTATTTCGTAATATTTGTCAATATCAGCCCCTTGCTCTAAGCATAAATTTACCAACTCTGGTTTATTTAAAAGAGCGGCACGCATCAAAAGCGTGAGCCCAACTTCGTTGGTAAAGTCAATATCTCGAAGAGATTGAATATGATACTTAAAACACTCGTCTGATTTCTGAGATTTAAATTCTACTGCTAAGCTCAAATATGCTTTTACCACCCCCTCGTCTGAGTTTTGGTGAGGTATTACATCATGCTTAAACAAAAATTTCATTGTATGTTCTTTTTCAGCATCAAACGCATTATTAAATAGGTTCTCATCAATTTTTAAATCAATATGCATCTTGTCAAATAGTTTCTCCAAGATGTCTGAGGTATACTTATCATGCAAATTCTTGTTTTTTACAAGTAAAGATATAGGTGTTTGTTGTCGTTTATTTATAGAATTAAAATTATCTTCTCGCTTGATTAATTTATCTATAACACGGTAAGATGAAGGATGATTGTTTATCCCTTTGTCCAAGAGTATATGTGCAATAGAATTATCATTTTCATCAGTAATAGTAATAGACATTGCTGGATTAAGCAGATCGACAATTGGCATTTCACTTTGCAAATGATACTTCAAATAGCCACGTATTGCTTGAAGTGTATTGTATTCTTGTTCTTCTAATATTTCTTTCTCTTTACTACTTAACTTTATGCCTTGTTCTCCTGCTTTCAATATTTTGTTCTTATCACACTGCAGTTCTATATTTGCACATAGCTGAAAAAATCTTTTTATGAAAATAACCTGATTTTCGCAATGAGACTTACTTTTTTCCTCTGAAAAATTCAAAAGTGTTTGTATCTTTGAGCAAAATGTATAGCTATCCCACTTATCCTTACGCTCATAACACAGATATGTCTTATAAAGATACTTGGACAATTCTAAATTAGCAAATGCATGAGTTTTTGTTTCAAAAACATGCCTCTCTATTGTATTCTTGTCAGTATAGCGTTTCATCCTATCTATACTAAATAACATGCTATTCAGATGAGGATTAAGGGCAGCAAGTACAGCAAGAGCATCTTTTCCTTCGAGCACTCGAAGAATTTTTTCAAAAATAAAGCTAGGTAATAGCTTCTGTGATACAGTTTTCATTTATATCACCCCTTCTTCGCATAAGGATTATCAGACTTAACAAAGTGCATCCTAATTGGAACCCCTTCCATGCCGAAATCATCACGCAGAGAATTTATCAAATACTTCTTGTAGCTATCCGTTATACTGCTTGGATCGTTAGTGAATAGCTTAAATGTAGGTGGTCTTATTTTAGTTTGAGTGACATATTTTACTCTCACTCTGCGCCCTAGTTTTTTCTGTATAGGAAGCGGATGTTTTTCTAAGGTAAATTTTAGCCAATCATTTAGCTTACTTGTGGATATTTTTTTATTCCATAATTTATAAATATCTATACATCGATCAAGCACTTCCGTAGTTTTATCCTGATTTATAGATGATAGATAAACCACAGGAACACCACGTACTTGTGGTAGATGGGTCTCTAATCTATACGCAAATTCTTCTTCATATTCTCTTTTTTTGCGAACTAAGTCCCATTTGTTAACTGCAATTACCAAGCTTCTACCTTGATCTATTACATAATTTGCAATTGTTAAATCTTGGTGCTCAAGAGCGATTGTTGCATCTAGCATCAAAATCACAGTATTTGCAAATTTTATGCTACCTATCGTATCACCAGTAGATAGTTTCTCTAGGCTTTTGTTAACATTTGCTCGCTTTCTCAGCCCAGCAGTATCAATCAATTTGATGTTATGCCCCTTATGCTTCCAAACAACCTCAACAGATTCACGTGTTATACCAGCCTCAGCTCCGGTGAGCATGCGCTGATCTCCCAAGATAGCATTTACAAAAGTTGACTTGCCAGCATTTGGCCTTCCTGCAATAACTACTTGCAAAGAATCTCCGCTCATCGGGTCTGAAATTTCCTCTACTGCTTCTGTATCTATCTTTTCTGCAATTGCATCATATAAATCAGCCATACCTTGACCATGCTCTGCAGAAATTGGAACTGGGTCACCAAATCCAATTTTGTAATATTCTTTGTCATGATTAAATGACTGCTCTGATTTATTTGCTATCAAAATACAATTTTGATTATATTTGCGTATGAACTCTGCAAAGAATCGATCAGATGGCGTAATACCCGCTTGATTGTCAATAATCAAGCAAACTAGATCCGCTTCCCTTATCGAGATCATCGTTTGTTGCATCATACGATATTCTATTTGCTCTTCGCCAGACTCTTCAAGGCCAGGAGTATCTACTATGGTAAACTCCAAATCACTAAGCCTAGCATCTGCATATTTGCGATCTCTAGTTACGCCAGGTCTATCATGCACAATAGCTCTCTTTCTAACGCTCAGCCTATTGAACAGAGTTGACTTACCAACATTAGGACGACCAACCAATGCTACTGTACACTTATTCATCTTGAACCTTCGCCAAATCATCATCAACTGGATAGAACTTATATGGTCTATCCTTGTCTGCAAGATACCCCCTAACCAACGTATTATCCTTCGCTACATCGATATAATTGATATAATTATCTGGATGGAAATACCCATTAACCTCACGTTTTTCTAGCCTATGTTTTTCTACCTCTTCCATAGAAATGCTATTCGCCTCTAGCATAGCATTTATCACTTCCATGACGTCTGCAAGCTCTGCAACAAGACGGTCTTTTGACGTAGTGTCCAACACCTCATCAGCTTCTTCAACAAGCTTGCGCTTTAATTCTTCTGCATATTCTTCCTGAGAGAGGCATTTAGAATTAAAGATCACCCCTTCCTTTTTCATACGTTCTGGAAGCTTACTTCTAATTAGTTTGTTAAATGGATAACGTATCATTACAATTTACTCTTTATAAGTTTGATTGTGTCTTGAATCCCATATAATTTGAAAAAAGA
>JAOMYS010000094.1 GCA_028372485.1 Rickettsiaceae bacterium
CTGCGTTCAAAGGACAAAAATGTCCGATAAAAACGCTTCTTCTACTATATATAGAGAAAATAATAATATAAAGATTAGATCTAGAACTAATTTTGTAAAAAATTCTTCTGATTCTTTTTCCACTAAAGAAAATCCCAATATTGAGATTAATAATAAAATAGAAGAGCAGGGCGGTGAAACTTTAAAAACAGAAGTTGCACTAGGCAAAAAAAATAATCTTACTTGCAACACCAGCATTAATCCTTACAACTCCAACGGATTCCTAGGTTCTGGTAAGTACCTCTTTGAAGTACTCGATCATTTAACAGACGAGATGTGCAGTCAAATAAGAACAAGATGTGGTAAGAACTATACAGATAAAGCAATAAGAGAAATAGCCAAGGCTGTATCTAGAAGCAAGAAAGGAGCTAAAGCCTTTTTCTATCACATAAAAGGCTTTATAGCATACCTTTCTAAGATACTAACCTTTGAGAAAAGAGACCCTGTAAAGATTAGCAGTACAAACTACTACATCACAGCAAACCAAACAGAGGGTGAGAAAGAAATGAGAGAGCAGGAGAAATATCTAACGGGAATTGAATATTCTCTTGAGGTAAGTCCAGAGTGGCATTTAAAGAAAAGACTTGCTGCGATGCTTGAGAGATCAAGGGCATATAACATTCTAACTAGTTGGAAGAGCTTAGAGATAACAAAAGAAGGAGTAGCTAAACTATCACTTGCAAAACCAGTATTTCTAACGGAGATAGATAAAAAAATAATTCTATCTCAGGTAAAATCAACTCATGACGGAGCAGGGGTTACAAGAGGTAGCGCTACAGAGAATAATGAAGCAAACACGCTATTTGTTGATTCTCTAGAGCTTGAGACACCTAAAGACCTAAATCAAAAAACACAACATCTACATTATCAAGCGGAAGAAACACTAAAAAGAGAAGGGGTCTGGGGTAAAATACGAGAAACCTTTGCTAGTTATTTTGGATCAGAAGGTGATGCTATAGATAAATCTTGGTTATCTAATTTCAATGCCAGTATAGATAACAGAAAAAAAACAATAGAACTTCAAGCTCCAAGTAGATTTATAAAGGACTGGGTAGAAAGTAACTACTTAGGCTACATAGAGGATGCTGCTAGAGTAAATGGTCTAGAAGTGCAAGGTATAAAATAGATAGTCGAAGTATAAATATAAATTATATTATTAATATAATAATTAATTAGAATGATTAGGGATAGACCCGCAACGTATAAATCTCTAGTATAAAAAGTGATAACAATAATAACTATCTACATCATATGGTTATTTTTAAACAACCCTTGTATTGGTTGGGATTGTACGTAATAGCATTTATTATCTGCCTCAGCCTCATATTTGCATCTTATACTTATTATATCAACCAACTGTCTGTTAAAACTAATGAAATCTTGCAGGAAAACTATCAAGTAATACTTAATCATAGCTTAATTAAATTTAAAGAAATATTAAATAAATTACCTTCTGATAGTAGTGGAAAAAACACGACTATAAAAATAGAAAAATCAGATATCATAACTTGCTATAGAGAAGAATGTAAAAAGGGGAATTTATTTAAGTTTTCTTCTGTTCTAGATAAATATATTCCTAATCACATCTATTACAGAATAGACGTTAATAAACAATTATTACATAGAAATCATAGATTAGAGTATTATCAATTAGAAAAAAATTATCATATTAATGATAACAATCAATTATCCATATTTATTTCCGTAAATCCCAAATATCTACATAAAATACACAAGCAAGTAGTTCAACCCTTTGTGGTAACGGTTATAGCTTCGACCTGTCTTTTTATTTTGTTTATAATATCAACCCGACTTTTAATCAGATACTTTAACGATTTTTATTTTGTATACTATAAAAAACTTTTTAACTCCAAGTTGGAACAAGTAAAGGAATCTCATAAAAATGAAATTTTTATCAAAGAAAGTAGATTGATGAAAAAGATATGGAATCTAGAATACAGTAAAGATAAGGACGGAGAGTTCAATAGATTATTCTCTCAGAAAGCTAACCAGCTAGCGTTACTTTTACAAGATAAAGAATACACTGCCGCACATCAAGATCAAGTAAAGACCTCACATTGTTCTATAATTCTTTATCAAAAAAACTCAGATAAATCTTATATAGCAACAAAAACTATAGTTGAAAAATTTTCTGATAGGTTTTCTAATTCAGAAGAAAATATATCAGTTAATATCTCTAGTTCATGTCAGAAAATCGCCTTTTCTTCAAAAGAATTTTTATATCAAGTTATGTATAGCATAATAAACTGTATAATATTCATGTTAAAAGACCAAGATAGTTCTGCTAAATATGACATATCTTTCGATATATCAAAGACTGATAGCAAGGTGTGTTTATTATGTAGATACAATGGTTTACCAATAGATAGCGAGGAGGAATTTACAAAATTCTCTAATTATTTTTTAAAAAATAACGCTAATCCTTTTTGTGTAAGTATTAAGCAAATATTTTTCATATTGAAAAAAGATGGCTTTGAGTGCGTAGTAGGACATGATAACCTTAATTTTATTAAAATTAGCGAGTCACAAGTTGGTAAAGTAGAAACAAAAGAAGAAAATAATATTATAAAGTTTAGAAAATGAAAATATATATAATAATACTTATATTAATTTTACCAATCCATGTAATAGCTAACCCCAAATTGAATAATCACAAAACAACCAATCTTATAACCCCAGTAAATTATTTTATAAATCATGTAACAAAGTTAGAAAAAATCAATGATTATTTAAATAAGTTTAAAACAGCTAGTGTAGTAGGAGTTAGCGGAATAGGCAAAACTCAATTGGTTAGAACATACGCTTATGAAAATTCAAAAAATTATAATTTAGTATGGTTTATAGATGGCAGTTTGGATATTAACCAAGAATTTTTAAAATTAGCAAAATCACTAAATAATGAGAGGGGAGCTGGTATTACAGAAAATGGGAATATAGTAAAAAATCTTGTGCTAGAATATTTGAAAAACAAGAGCGATTGGCTGTTAGTAATAGATAATTTAAAAATAGGAGACAATAATAAAATCAAAGATATAATAAATTGGGAACATAATGGTCATGTAATATTTGCATCTCAAGATAAGCACTACCTCTCTCATCCAATAGAAATAAATAACTTTAATAGAGAAAATTGTGTTAAATTAGCTGAAAGCATACTAGACGAACCCTCTAATACTAAGATAGATTTCTTATCTAAAAATCTTAAAGGGTATCCTATACTCGTAGTGCAAACAGCTCAATTATTGAATCAATTTAAAGGCGTTGAAATGGAAACTTACAAAAGAAAAGTAATAGAATCCTCTGATAAAATTAGGCTAAACGTCGATTTAGCAATGAGTAAATTACCACCCTCTGCTATAGATTTATTATATCAGATTTCTTTAATTAATAATCAGTCATTTTCTAAGAGTCTTTTAGAATATATTGCGAATGATA
>JAOMYS010000095.1 GCA_028372485.1 Rickettsiaceae bacterium
CTTTTCTGTATAATTGTCAGGTTTATTAGCTCGTTCTAGTTTATCCCACGCTATGTAGCTTTTTCTGTAAGATACTAGAGTTGTCTTGCTTTCAAGCCCTGAAATAGTTTTGTTTTCAGATTTAAATTTAAGTCCAATGTTTTCCGAGGGAAAACTATCGTTAATGTAGTGTTGCGTATTTGTAGTAATTAGTTGGGCATGCTGTGTCATAGTCGTCAATATCCTATTAATTCCAAGGATAAACTTGATCTACGCAAGCAAATATAGTATCATGTACGATACTAACGATGTAAAACTGCTGTCCAGGCGTTATTCATCTTAAGTTAAAAACTTGCGGGTAGACTTCTGTTTACCCCATTTTTTATTCTATTTTTCCTTTTCCCTTATTTTTGCCAATAACTCCTCTGTTGATTCGATTCTTTCGTTTTCCAAAAGATACTTTGCAGCCTTTATAAGCCAAGAAGTTCTAGTAATATAATTGCTAGCACAGATTTGATCTACTTCTTCTATAATACTCACAGGAAATTTAACCGTAAAAGCCTTTGTCTCCTCTTTTTTTATTACCACTAAAACCCCTTTTATAATCGCTATTTTTTAAAGCCTTGCCTGTAAATAATAATATTTTTGCAAGATAAACCAGACTTGTAAAGCACTAAGTGAACTAAGTCAACAAAAAGTTCTGTAATGTTACAGCGAGTGTTGTAAAGTTACACGGAGTCTAGTGGTGATATTTTTAATGAGCTATAAGTAGAAACGTTAGTGTAATCAAGACCTTTTTTGATTGTCTTGTATGCGACTGCCCAGCTACAACTACCTTAATTTTCTTCTGTCGATAACCCACTTGTCATCAATGCTAAAACCCATCTTTTTTAAACCCTTTGTAACCAAAGTAGATTCCGTTTCATTTTTATTATTTTTTATATATTCCCGAATATCATTTTTTAACGAAAGAGGCACTCTTGCAACTATTTTTACTACTTCTTCAGTCTCTTCCCTTTTTTTTAAAGTAGTATAATTTTTTTTCTCATCCCCAACAGTGGCAGGAGGGGTGTTGCCTAGAATCGAATCAAGCTCTTTACTTCCCATGTTGTTACCTAATATAAATTGTACAGTACACAGTATACTATATACTGTATTGCTCGCTATTTCAACCCCTTCACCTTGAGCTTAAAGGAAGTTGGGGATTTCTCTTGTAGAGCAGAGTATACTGTATATAAAGCACCGTTAGTGATTTATATCGTTTCCTCGATGGATTGTATAATAGAGGCTATATCTCTAGATGCAGGACCATCAGGATCAGTGATACATGGAGACAATCCATTAATTGCGGTTTCAGGGTATATTACCCTGTGATACATTTCTGGCTCTATTAAAAGGTATCCTTTGTTTTTCAACTCAGATCTTACGTGCTTTGCAATAACAGTTCCCGTTTGAGTCATTGTTAGAATCATTCTATATTTTATAGGGCTTGACATTCTTTCTGGGGTTTTGTTAAGCTCGCAAATTAAACCATGGGTTTCTAAGGCTCCAGCAACATCGTCGGCAGAGGCTTTTAGTGGTATGATAGCTAAATCTGCTTTTATTAGAGCTCTAATAGTGGTTCTATTTCTGAATCCCCCAGTGTCAATGATAATATGAGTGTATTTTTCTTTTATTTCATCTACTAACTGGGCAACACTTTCCTCTGGTTCTGATATTACAGTAAGTTCTTTTAGTTCTCCATTAGGATCGTGTCTTCCAATTATGCTTCCTTGTGGATCAGAATCAATAATTGCAACTTTTTGACCAATGTTTAACCAGTATGCTGCTAAATTCCTAGCCAATGTAGATTTTCCAACTCCACCTTTGCTAGTTGCTAGCGTTATAACTTTAGCTCTCATAATTTTTACCTAAGTGCGTGGCAATCTGTTTTGTATAGTATACAATATACTTTATACAGTACATATAATACAATGTAAATAACTAACTTAACTACAATAGAAGTCAGTGTGCACCATAAGCTTTTGGGGTGTAAGTATACAGTACACAGTATAGAGTAAACAGTATAGAGTAAACAGTATACTTACTTCTGTAAATAGTTTACTGTATAATTTATACTAGATAACAACATGGGAAGTAAAGAGTTTGATTCAATTCTAGAAAATACCCGCTGTCTATAGTCAACAAACTCATAACATAATAGACACTAGAAAAGCCCTCTTCTTTATTGTATATTAAATCGACAATCGTTACTTAGTAGATAGTTTTGTCTACTAATCGATTTAATGGGCAAATAATCCCCCAAGGGGTAATATTAAAATTTAGAAAAACAGAAAATGATTATAACTAGGTCAAAAAGTAAAGAAATTATTAGTAAAATGGTTGATGAAGGGATCTTTCTTGGGGAATTATCAGAGGCAGAAAGGGGGTCCCCATTGATAATAAGGAGGGGTATAGAGTTTTTACCTAATTCATACGCAAGTCTTGATAAAAAATTCAAAACCAAGGGCAGAAAGGGGTTAGCCATTAAATCCGCTATAAAATTGATAAACGAAGGAGGGTTAGAGCTAGATGATTTAGTAGAAGAGTTACAAACAAGAGCCGTATGTATCCAAGCTCTTAAAATAAACTTAAAAGACTTTAATCATATGCCAGAAAGGCTTGAAGAAGATCTTCGTGTCTTTAAAGAAGTTTTTGCAAGTTGGAGCAAAGACTATAGATATCTGTCTAAATCAGAAAAACAAGAAAAAATTGATTTAGACTATCCAACAATTAACTCCATGGTGAAAGATAATATAGAAATTTTTAGATACGTACCTGATCCGTTAAAAAGGCGCGAGCTTTGCTCCAAGGTACTTAAGCAAGACGTTTGTCATTACAAAAACCTCCCAGAGAAATTAAAAGTGGAATTAAGAGCGGAGGCGGATGCAGAGGTTTTAAAGAAGGTGCGGGATTCAGCGGAGGAGATAACATTTCTTCCAAAGGAGTTAGTAACGGATCAGGTTCTAAGAGTAGCCCTAGCAGACGATCCTGATCTAATAGACGACCTAGAGCATCAGTTCCCACAAGCAAGAAATATACTAAATGAAATCGAGGGAGCAAACGAGGTAGACATTCTGGGTAGCGTAGAAACTGCAAGTGACGTGCAGTGAGAAGTTTTACAGATAGTGTCTCTTTATAGTTTTCAATAGAATTGGAATGGGAGCTTAACCGCATTTGCATAGAATTTTATACTGCTTGAGCAGACCGTCAACTTAGACATGAGTTATATTTGGCAGAAAAGTAAAAAATAGAAAAGCGCTAACCTTCAACGGAACAACTGTCTATTTAGAATGTAAAGTAATGTTTTGTATATTATAAGCAAGATGCTTGACAGTAGGTTAGTCTTGCAAGTGACTCCGAAATAAAACAAAAGCCTAGGATTTGAGATTTTCTATTTCGGAAATGGATAGACCAGTAAATTTAGATATTTTTTCTGTTGATTCGTTTTCATTGATGAGCGACAACTA
>JAOMYS010000096.1 GCA_028372485.1 Rickettsiaceae bacterium
GCTCCTCTCCCTTTTTCCATTCTTTTGTTTTTGGAGAGTATAGCGTTTTTTGTTGGCTTTATGTTTTCTGCGTGTTTAGCAAAAATATTTTTTCTACTTTTGTCCTTAGATTTGTCATACTCAGCTTGCTTATTGTATTGTTCGAGATTAGTCTTTGTCTCTGGAGTTTTTTTATTTTTCTTAGCTTTCTTAACTTTGTTACTTTGCGCGCTTAATTCAACTATAGCGATTAAACCTTTTTTTCTGTTTTTTGGAAGACCAGCTTTATTTTCACTTTTAGTGCCAAAGCACCCAACTGTAGCGCCACCTGAATAAATACCACCAGCTTGCTGGGCTGTGTGTCCAGATGCAAGCAGTTGTGGGTCTATATCCTTTACATTTGCTCCTATTGCATTTGCTATTGCTGTAGCACTTTGGTCGTGTTCAGCTAGACCCGTTCTATCTTTTCCACTTGCGCACATATTTAATATTTCTTCTTTAGGGGGAATTTGTTTCATTCCTGTCGGAAGAGATGATGAGTCCAATGCGCATATTGCTTTAGCCAAATAGTTAAGCTTTGTTGACGTTGCAAGGCTGGCATTTTCAGCATCTCCCCATCTTAAAATAGAATCTGCTTTTTCCACTGACTTCCTAAGAGTAATAGATTTCCTCAGTATATCAGCTACTTTATCATCTATTTTTCCCTCTCCATGTAATCGCTTTATTTCTTTTTCTGGATTACCAAATCTGAATAATTTACCGAAGAATCCCCTAGGTTCTATATGAGATTTAATTTTCTTAAATTCGTCATTATTCGAGATACTATTTTTTACTTCTCTCAAAGTGCCTTTTGCACCGGATAATTCATTTGCTAATCCAGAATATCTAAAACGGTTAAACGCTGTGTTCGTCTCTTTACCACCAACATTTTTCATTGCTTGTATAGTTCTTTTTACTATTTCTGGATCTTTTCCTGCACCTAGTGGACCAGAATTAAAGCTATTGCAATGTAGCTTTGCATTTTCTCCTACCCATTCTTGGGCTTGTCTTGCATTTTCATCTGTAATTTCCTGCCTTGCTTTTTTGCTTTTTGCAAAAGATGCTAAAGTTCCTGCATGCTTTGAGTTATGAATTACCTCTAATTTGTTATTTTTAAATATGGCAGTATTTTTTTCAAATGTATTTTTCATTCCAGCAATCTGCCTTAGCTGAGTTGGAATGACATGCTGACCTTTTTCAATGATAGGAGAATATTTTTTACATAACTTTTGCTCCCATAGTGGCATTGCATTATACCAAGAGGGCTTTTGATAAATATTATTTTCATCAGAATCATGTGCAATATTCTGATAATGCCTTTTTTGAAGCTTTGTCATGCCTTTCATTGCCACTTCAGCTTCAATTACTGTGTGATTTTCTTCTTTATGCTTTACTGAAGATATTGTGATTATATTTTTATGTTCATCATTGAAATTTTGAAAATCTTTGGCCGTATCAATTTTTTTGTAAGCATCTTCTATTCCATGTTTTTCTAGAAGTTCCCCTATTTCTGATATATGTTCTTTAAGAGATAAGCTGTAATCTTTTTGAGATATTTCATCTCCTTTAGGAAAATTTCCAATAAATTTTTTTACTTTCTCCTGCAAGTTTTTTTCTAGGTCTACTTTATTTTTTATTGCAATATCATCATCATCCACTGCAATAATATCCACTTTAATAATATCCACAGCAGCCCTGACTGCATTTAGATATTGCATCTCAAATGCTTCGCTAGATCTTGCGGCAGGTTGTTTAGCCTTTCTTGCATCTCTGATTACTACCTGCACTCCGTCTTTTTCTTTTTCATGCAGTATAATTCCAGATTTTACATCTCTTAATTTTTCAAGAGTTTGCATTGCTTCTGTAAACTTTTCTTTTTGTACCAATTCCTCTACATCATCTCTGTATTTTTTTAGATCCTTTGCATTAATTTGAGATGACTTGTTTTCATTTAAAAATTCTTCAGCTAGTGCTAATGTAGCACTCTTATCCTGTTGAAATTTATTATATAAATCCGATTCTGGCATTTTGTACTACTCAAATAATGTTACTATAGATATATATGGTAATAGCTTTATGCTTTGATATCCAAATTAAAGATGGGTGAATCTATTAAAAATCGTATAAAAAAGAAAGTAATGTTGTTACGAAGCAGCTTTTTCTTCAGTATACTTCCCAAGCAACATACGATCTAATGCAATTCTTGCCTTCTGGGTAATTTCTGTGCTTAGAGAAATTTGTGGAGCTTTATTTTTCATGCACAAATATATTTTTTCTAAAGAATTGAGTCTCATGTAAGGACATTGGCTGCATGATGCGCACCCCCTATGTGTTATAGCGGGTACATCATGAAATTTACTATCTGGAGCAATTTTATGCATCTGGTGGATAATGCCAGGTTCGGTTAAAACTATAAATTCGAGCCCATTATGCTGTTTAACATATTGCAACAATGATGATGTAGATCCTATATGATTTGCATATTCCAATAAGTGCATAGGACATTCAGGATGTGCTATTACTCTAGCCCCTGGATGGCTAGTTTTTATTCTGATAAGCTCACGTTCAGAGAAATTCTCATGTACAACACATGTTCCCTCCCACAAAACCATATCTCTTCCAGTTTTTTTGATTAGATAATTCCCCAGATGTTTATCGGGAGCGAATAATATTTTCTTATCTTCTGGAATAGAATTAATGATTGATTCTGCATTAGAAGATGTAACTATAATGTCTGACAGAGCTTTTACTTCGGCTGAACAATTAATGTAAGTTACAGAAACATGGTCTTTATGTTTTTGCCTGAACTGTTTAAATTCTTTTGGAGGACATGACTTCTCTAATGAGCATCCTGCGTTTAAATCAGGTATCAAAACTTTCTTTGATGGATTCAAAATGGAAGCAGCTTCTGCCATGAACTTTACACCACAGAAGATTATTACATCTGCATTAGTTTCTGCAGCCCTTCTTGATAATTCTAAAGAATCACCGATAAAATCAGCTATATCTTGTATCTCAGAATCTTGATAAAAATGGGAAAGAATTACAGCATTCATTTCGCTTTTTAAGCGCATAATTTCTGCTTCTAGATCAAGGTATGGATCAATATCAAACTCTTCATTAATCAACATTTAAGCGCAGTATAAAAAGGATTCTTATAATGCGTGGTTTTGTATCATAAATTATTTACTTGGTCAATTTTAAACAGATGTACCAAGATATTTACGAAGTAGGGCGGAAATAGAGTAAAATTATACAGAAAGCTTGGGGCGTTACTCTTTCTATAGTCATTCCGTATAACTCAGGCGTTGCCTGTATGGCTATTGAGCATCTAAAAAAATCCCTAGGTCATCGGTATAAATTTGAATATTCTTATGCAAGGATATTCCCCAAACCTGTCATCTCGTAAATGAGCGTTTTGCGAGATCTCTAAAGCATGAAGGTT
>JAOMYS010000097.1 GCA_028372485.1 Rickettsiaceae bacterium
TTTTGTCACCACACCGCTTTCAGCAATATGGTTTTTTATCGTTTTTGAAATTTCATAATTAGTTGTCTGATCACTTTTTTCAGTAAGAGAAGATCCTGATGATGCACCACCAGCACCACCACCTTGAATATTATTAGCGACAGATGCGTCCGCACCACCTCCACCATTAGCCCCAGGGCTCTGCTCTCTTTCATCAATTGACTGGGTTGAACGTACTACAGACCCATCTGGATCATACAATTCTGAATTAGTAATCACTCTATCAAAATTCATCTCTAAAGCAACTTGAGCTCTAATCTTACCAGCACCGATGCTACTTGATAATATATTTTCTATAACAGATTTAAGACGATTCTCTGCCGTGAGCTTCGTTTCTTCATTCTTACTATGTGCAAAATCAACACCATCTTCGGAAGAACCAATTTTCAGTGCAGCACCCTTGGTATCAACTATCGTAATATTTTTCATCTCCAAATTAGGAACAGAAGTTACTACTAAGTGACCTATAGAATCTATCTCGGAGCTACTTAGCCTTTTATTACCACGAAATTTTAATATTACAGAAGCTCTAGGCTCAGCCTTTTCTTTTGAAAAAATCTCCCTATGCGGAATAACAAGATGTACACGTGCCTTACTCACTTGATCAAAAGCACTAATAGTACGGCTAAGCTCCCCTTCTAGCGCACGGATTAATTTTATATTTTGAGAAAAATTCGTTGCACCAATGCTATCTTCTTTGTCAAATATCTCATAACCAACAATAGAACCACTAGCAGGCAAGCCAGCTTGAACCAGTGACAGCCTTATATTTGCTACCTCTGATCTTCTCGCTTTTATGGCAGTACCATCTGCAATAACACTATATGGTATTTTTTTAGCATCAAGTTCCTCTGCGATTTTTGCACTATCTTGAACATCAAGATCTGTGTATAATATCGCCATTTCATCTTCATTTATTCTCAAAAAGAAGAAGGTCAGAAGAATAAAAAATGCAAGAAGAGCAGCTGCACCAGCAGCAAATTTGGCAGGTGTTATTTCTTTAAAAAACTGAACTATATTCTGCATTTACAATAATCTTTAAACGAAAGTAAACACTATTAACTATCATTTAATTCCAAAAGTCAATGGATTTGGATGAGACTCTCTATTCATCAAATATTTCATGGCCACAATAGTGCGCGCAAAAAACCATACAAATATCAAGATGTAAAGAATTGGTGTAAATAAAGCGAATGAAAGAATAAATGCAAATACTACTGTATTTAGGATCATCAATACCGCTCCACCTAGCACACCAAATGCAAATGTTCTGAAAGCAAAAATATAGTGATTTCTTAAAAAATCATTTTTATGGTCTTGATTAGCGAAAGCAAATACCGCTCCAACTATTGACAAAGTTGGGAAAACCATACCACATAAATAAAGTACATATATTAACACTAGATTCTTCTGGCTAGGTTCTATATAGCGTTTTATTTCTTTTCTGAGATCGTCATCCATTGTTATTTTCTATATTAAAATTTTTATCACCGATGCAAGTATACTACCATGCTTGATATATTCTACTTCATTATCAGTATATGCTTGTAATGTAATATCTACAGTTTCATTATTACCATTTTTTTTCTTCACAAAACACTTCAATTTTTGATAAGGCTCTATATTGCCATCAAGACCTAAGATGTCTATTTCCTCATCACCCTGTAGGTTTAAATCTTTTAAACATATTGGAGAGTCAAATGATATAGGAAACACACCCATACCAACCAAATTAGAGCGATGAATACGTTCAAAACTATCTGCTATTACAGCCCTTACTCCAAGCAAATTTGTCCCCTTGGCAGCCCAGTCTCTTGACGAGCCAGTACCATATTCTTTTCCCGCAAAAACAACAGCAGCTTTTGAAACTTTTTTATAATCCATAGCAGCTTGATATATGCTCGTTTGCTTTCCCGTTAAATGATTGACAGTAAAACCACCTTCTACATTTTCACACATTAGATTTCTTATTCTAACATTCGCAAACGTACCTTTCATCATTACTTCGTGATTCCCTCGCCTTGAGCCATAAGAATTGAAGTCCTCATGAGGCACGCCAGCATTTTCTAAAAACTTTGCGGCTTCACTTCCTGAGCTAATAACACCAGCTGGTGATATATGATCAGTAGTGATTGAGTCACCAAATAGCGCTAAAATTTCTGCATTTTTTATATCTGAAATTGTGTTTTCTTGTTCTTTGATATTGTCGAAATATGGAGGATTTTTTATATATGTACTATCCTCATCCCAATTGTAAGTTGCACTCTTTGAGCTATTTATATTTTGCCAATAGATATCTCCTTGAAACACATCCTTGTATTTTTCTATAAACATTTCAGGTGTAATGCACATATCCACGTAACTTTGAATTTCTTCATTTGTTGGCCATAGATCTTTTAAGTATATGTCTTTACCATCTTTGCTTTTAGCAATTACATCTTCATCTAAATCAATATTTACAGTTCCAGCAAGTGCATATGCAACAACTAATGGCGGAGATGCAAGATAATTAGCACGCACTAAAGGGTGTACTCTACCTTCAAAATTCCGATTACCTGATAAGACAGAAGCAACTACAAGCTCCTTATCTTTTATTACTTCGTCAATATCTGGTGGTAGTGGCCCCGAGTTTCCAATACATGTGGTACATCCATAACCTACCAAATTAAAGCCTAAATCATCAAGATATTCTGAGAGCCCCGTTTTATTTAAATATTCCGTCACTACTTTTGACCCAGGGGCAAGAGAAGTTTTAACCCAAGGCTTTACCTTTATTCCAAGCTCACATGCTTTTTTTGCAACTAAAGCACTTGCAATCATTACCGAAGGATTTGAGGTATTCGTGCAGCTTGTAATTGCAGCAATTACCACATCGCCATTCCCTATACTAAACTTAGCATCTGCTACTTTATGCTTCGCTTTAATATCAGAATTTTTTATCGCTAAAAATGGCAGCACTTCCTTAAAATTTTCTCGCATATCAGCCAAGCTAACACGGTCTTGAGGGCGCTTTGGACCTGCAAGAGATGGCCCTACAGTGCTCATATCTAGCTCTACTACATCGCTATATTCTGGGGTTAGATTATCATTTCTCCAAAAACCTTGTGTTTTTGCATATTTTTCTACCATTTTTATATGGCCCATATCTCTACCTGTAAGATGTAGGTATTTCAATGTTTCATCATCAATTGGGAAAAATCCACAAGTTGCTCCATATTCGGGAGCCATATTGGATATCGTTGCCCTGTCTGCCAACGCCAGATGATCAAGACCTGAGCCAAAAAATTCTACAAATTTTCTAACTACCCCCTTTTTTCTAAGAGTCTGAGTAATTGTCAGTACAAGATCAGTTGCAGTAACACCA
>JAOMYS010000098.1 GCA_028372485.1 Rickettsiaceae bacterium
TTGGAATATATAAAGCAAGAATGGATTTGTTCTGAATTCATAATTAAATCGCAGAATAAAAAAAATACAGTAATTAGTGGATATGCAAGCGTCTTTGATATGACAGACTCTCATGGGCATATCATTGCAAAGGGAGCTTTTAAAAAAGTTAAAAGTAAGGATGTAAAATTGCTTTGGCAACATAATAAGGAAGAACCAATTGGTGTAATTAAATCCCTAATAGAAGATGAGTACGGTCTTAAAATGGAAGCTGAAATCAATAATAGCACAAGGGCAGGAATGGAAGCATCTGAATTAATCAAACAAGGTGCTGTAAGCGGACTGAGCATAGGGTTTATTCCAAATTCATCAACTTATAATAAGAATGGAACGCAGGTCATTAATGGAGTGGATCTTGTAGAAATAAGCATAGTCACTTTCCCAGCTAATCAGCGCGCTGAGATCAGAGAAATAGAAAATTGTGATGATAAGAAGATTAAGAACAATTCTTACAGTACAAAAGTAGAGAAATTATCAAATTTAATAAAACAAATAGAAAAATATTAAGGAGCTTATATGGAAGAAAAGAATATTGAAGAAAACAAGATAGATGAGATGTCAACTAATGTAGAAAAATTCTTGGAAAAAAGGTCAACAGCAGAAAAGAAGATTAATAATATAGAAGACAGAATCGATAAAATGCAAAATTATCTTGCAAGACCAGAGATAGAAATTCAAAACCATTCTGAAGAAAGGGATGCTTTTAATAACTTCATCAGAAAAGGTATAGAGAGTAACTTAATCACCAAAGATCTTAGTTCTGGTGAAAATACTGGCGGGGTGTTAATTGCACCAACACTCAGCAAAAAAATTATTTCTGCTATAGAAGCAAAATCTCCTATGAGAAAACTTGCATCTGTAGAATCAATTTCAACAAAATCTCTTGAAATAGTGAGCGAAGATGGAAGTTTTGCATCTGGTTGGGTTGGTGAGACAGGTGAACGAAACGTCACTGAGTCATCTAAATTATCTAAAAAGACAATAGAAACTCATGAGATATACGCACAGCCAAAAGCAACTCAAAGCATTCTAGATGATGCAGAAATTGATATTGATAGCTGGATTATAGAAAGAATAGCAGATCAATTCATTCGTCTGGAAAATGAGGCGTTTATTAGTGGTGATGGAAATAATAAACCATTTGGGTTACTGAAAAATGAAACAATAGAGAGGCTAGATGTAGGAGCAGAAGTTACACCCCACATTCTTTTGGATATGATCAGTAAATTAGATGAAGGCTATCTCAGTAATGCTAGTTTTGTGATGAACCGTAAGACATTATCAAGAATTCAGTCCCTTACTGATGAGTCGGGAAGATTCACATGGCAACAATCTCTATCTGACCCGTTAGAGCAAACAATCTTTGGTGTGCCGATAGTTATAAGTTCTCACATGCCTAATATTGGTGCAAGTGAATTAGCAATTGCAATTGGAGATTTTGAATCAGGATACAAGATTGTAGATCGCAGTGGTATAAATCTCATGAGAGACCCGTACACTGATAGACCATTTATAAAATTTTATTCAGTAAAAAGGGTAGGAGGGGATGTTGTAAATCCTGAAGCTATAAAATTTGCTAAATTCTCAGAATAAATAGAAAGTCTAATGGTTAAGAATAAGAGGGTTACTTATCAAATCACTAATACGCAAATAAAGGAAATCTTGTCTTTAGAAGAGATAAAAAATTATTTGCGTATTTCGCATGATTATGATGATGGACTAATTAAAAGCTTAAAGGAATCGGCAATTAATCATGCAGAGAGTTTTACTGGTCTTAGTTTGCATAAAAGAGAGATTATTTGTGATGTACAAAACTCTCAAAGCAGTATTCTTCCAAAATACATACATATTATAGAAGTTAAGAAAGTGTGGTTATTGCGTAAGAATGAAAAAAGGGAGATTACCGATAGTTTCGGGTATATCGCAACAGATACTCAATCTCTACATTTTGAGTGTGACCATATAGGCGACAATATTACTATTGAGTATATTGCGGGGTATCAAGATAGCATACCAAGAACAGTCCAGCATGGAATATTGATGCATGTTGCATCTATGTATGAGCATGCAGAGGATGGTGCATCTATGAGTGATAAAATTAGAGACTTATATCTTCCATACAGAGTGATGAAAATTTAAATTGAGGTAAATCTGCTATGAAAAAAAGAGCCGCACTTTCAAAATTCATTCACAAAATCACCTTTCTTGAAAACGTCAATAAAAGAGAAATAGAAGAGGGTGTATGGAATGAAGTGCAAACAAGCTTTTGCAGAAATACACCCTGTATGTGACAACAGATTCATTGCTCTGGAAGGAATATCTTTCGGTAACGTCATTACTGAAGAATATTTCTTTTTCAGAATGAGATTTATCAGAGGAATTAATCGTGAGATGCGAATAAAGTTTCATGACAGAATCTTTGAAATAAAAAGAATAGTGGATGAGCATGAGCGGGAGAAAATACTGAGTATAGTTGCTCTTGAAATATCTGATAATGAAAGTGAAGATCACATAGAGAGTTAGAAATATTATGTCATTAACATTTATCTATAATTTTCAAAACCAGCTTTGCTCAATACTTGATGGTAATAATGAGATTAGGAATCTTGTTAGAAGAATTTATTTTGGAGCTGTGCAGGATGGAGGATGCCCGTTTTTACTTATTAATATTATAAAAGCAGAAGACTTATCTCGTCACGCAGAATTTATATATTCGGTAGATTTTCAGATCTCTGCATATGCTAGAGATCACAACCATCAGCTACTTTCTACTCTTGCAGATAAAATAGTAAAGTTATTAGCAAATCGTAATATTAATTTTGAAGGTTACTCTGTGGCGGGAATAAAGGCAAAAGATATTGAATTTGATAAAGCAAGGGATTTAGTAACAAACAAGCTAACCATTAATTACAGTGCATTGTTGCAGAAAGAACAAGTATAGTAGCTCTGCTGTTATGAGATTCCGTATAGCTCCTGTAGCAGTCGCTTACGGAATGACAATAGAGGTGAATTTTTACAAGGAACAAGTAACAATACAAGAAATATAACAAAATGAATGCAAATTACCATAATGTTAGATTACAAGAATATATAACCATATTTGCTGTAGGCTCATCTGAGTTTTCTACTTCTATTTCATCTTCTAGGTCTGGAAGAGAATTGCGTAGTTCAGATAGTGATATTCCTAAAAGGCACTATATCTTGAAAGAGTGCATTCTATCTATCAGCCAATTTGAATCATTTTATAGCTTTTTTAAAGCAAGATCAGGAAGGTGCTTTTCATTTCGTATGCGTGATCACTTCGATTATAAAGTAAAAAAACAAGTGATAGCTGTTGGAAATAACTC
>JAOMYS010000099.1 GCA_028372485.1 Rickettsiaceae bacterium
AAGGGCAGCTAAGCCTAAGATTAAGAATACTAGTTATAATGCAGAACTTACGGCGAGCTATAACATTACAGGTGAAGCAATTGCAGTAGTACCAAGTTTAGGGCTAAGATATGGTCATTACACCAATGGTGCTTATAAAGAGTCTGGGGTTGGAATATATAATATGGAATTCTCTAAGGATTCTTACTCTGATGCATCTTGTGTACTTGGTACAAAAATGTTAATGCCAAAGAAACTATCGGATTCTACTCGCATTGTTCCATCTGTTAATTTGTCTGTTGAAAAGCAGATTCGTACGAAGAAACACTCGGATATAAAGTCGAAATTTAGTTGGATGGATAATTATCTTGAATCTGAGCCTAGTCTAAAAGGAGATACGGATATGTCTGGTAATATAGGTTTTGGTATGCTTCTTGAGCATAAGAACATTGAAATGAATGCGCTATATAACTTACATTTTAAACAAAAATATGTGGGTCATCAAGGATCACTTCAGCTGAAGATTAATCTGTAGAAATATTCAATAGCTATTGAATATCATAAGATTTTTGAAAAAACGAGAATAGGCGAGTAGTACAAGAAGTATTACTTGTCTATTTTTTTTGCCTATATTAAAGAATTATATAAGATTCCGTATAGCTCCCTTAGCAGTCGCTTACGGAATGACAATGAGGAGGGAAGATAACGTGCGGAAGGGTGCTGGAGGGAGTCGTTTACGATTGTAAAGGTTACTCTTTGGTCACCTATTATTTATAGATTTCGCTCCTTGTGTTCAAGCTCTGTCTTCATCTAAATTAACTATACAACAATACTTCAATCTTTGAAGTTTTACATTCTCTGTTTCATTGGCTATGATTTCATTCAAAAATTTTGAGTCTTTTTTTATGGATATTTCTGGTTATAGTAGAAAAAATCTTGTAGTTACGATCTGGTTATCTTCGATGTGTATAGCAATTCTTGCAATGATTTTTATAGGAGGATTAACTCGTCTTACTGATTCTGGTTTATCTATTACTGAATGGAATCCTATTTCAGGTATAATACCACCTCTTGATTATGATAATTGGAATATAGAATTTGAGAAATACAAACAATCTCCAGAATATATAAAACATAATATAGGAATGAGTCTTGATAAATTTAAGTTAATTTATCTATTAGAGTTTATTCATAGACTTGCAGGTAGAGTGACTACATTGCTGTACATTATACCACTTATTATTTTTATTATATGTAGAAAAATTAAGCATAAAGAAATTCCTAAATATATATTTGCAATGTTGCTATTGCTGCTTCAGGGGGCAATGGGGTGGTATATGGTAAAAAGTGGATTAGTATCAAATCCTTATGTGAGTCATTACCGGCTAGCATTACATCTAATGCTTGCAGTATTTTTATATATTATAATATTCTGGCAATTAATGAGAAATTCTTTTGATATTATGCTATTGCCATCTGATGTGTCTCTACGCCCTGTAAGTGTTTTGTGTGAAATTTCTATATTCTTACTATTAGTACAGATAATGTTAGGCGCTTTCGTTGCTGGATTAGATGCTGGTCTTGTTTATAACAGCTTTCCTCTTATGGGGGATAGCCTCATACCTTATGAATTATCTGTATTTAATATGAGTATGGTAAATTTTAGCGATCCAGTATTCGTGCAGTTTATGCATAGGATAGTAGCATATCTGCTATGTTTTTTCCTTTACTTATTTTTTCGAGAAGCTATGCGTATTGGTAATGATAAGTTTTCTTTCGCTGTTTTTACCGTATTCTTTTCTTTGATTCTTCAACTGTGTTTGGGCGTGATAACTTTGATTTTCAATGTGCCGATAACCTTTGCTTTACTTCACCAGATTGGAGCAATAGTTTTGCTATCCTGCTTATTATGGTCATATTTTTTAATTAAATCTGCGTAATATTGAATAATGGATGAGAAGATAATAGTAGATTCTAAAGAGCCTGTCAGGATAGATAGGTTCATGCGTAGGATATATCCAAACATAACTCAAGGTATATTAGAAAAACTACTTAGAAAAGGATTGGTCAAATTAAATCAAAAAAAGACAAAATCAAATGCTCGTATCTCATATGGTGATGTTATTAATATAAGATGTGAAAATTTAGATCAGTATCGTAAATCTAATGATAATAAAAAATCATTTTCTAGGAATATAGTCTCACTTGCTGATAAGTTATTATCAGATTATCTCTTATTTTCATCAGAAAATATTATCGCAATTGATAAACCAGCAGGTCTTGCAGTACAAGGCGGGAGCAAGATATCTATCTCCATAGATGATGCTCTGCAATATATCAATAGTACTCAAAGCACTGATTTTAAGCTTGTACATAGATTAGACAAAGAAACTAGCGGTGTATTACTAATTGCAAAAGATGGTCAAGCTGCTGCAAAAATTGGGAATGCATTTAAAGAAGGGTCAATAAAGAAGACATATATAGCGGTCATATGCGGATGCCCAGATAGTCTTGAGGGAACGTTGATAAATAATATCGGCAAAGATAGGTCTGGTATTTTTGAAATAGTAAAAGAACTAAGTGATGGTGGAAAGATTGCAAAGACTCAGTACAAAGTGCTGCAGTCGTCACGTAGTATGTCTCTTGTAGAGTTTCGACCATTGACTGGGCGTATGCATCAATTACGATTTCATAGCAAATTATTAGGATGTTCTATTCTTGGTGATGAAAAGTATGGTGGCAAAAAACATAGCAGAATGATGTTGCATGCTAAAAGCATAACAATAAATCATGAGATATTTGATAAAAAAATTATAATTGAGTCAAAACTACCTGAAGAGTTTACACGTATAGTTAATTAATATTTGTTAATTAGTTATGTAGATAATATTTGTTATTTTCAGGGAAGTTATATACAATAAGCGAAGTTTTAGAAAGTTTATGATTTTTAATCAACTTTTTATAAAAGCTGGAAATACAATTGACTTCTGGAATGGCAAGGTAGTATGCAAAGTTTGACAGTTAATGCATTAAAAATAGTTCTTAGGATATTAGGCATAATATATTTTCTGCACTTATCTACTTGTGTTAATACAGCTTTTGCTGCTGTAAACCCATCTAATCTAATTCAATCTGGATATTGGTATGGCGATGATGATATTGGGGCAGTCCTAGAACAGCAAATCCAAATTTGACCCATGCCCTTGTAGTAAAATTCTTTAATACAAGAAATTGTCCAAAAATGTAGCTGGAATTCTCAATTTCTTGCATTTTACATGACTTTACGGAGTAAATTCCTTTAATTCTTGATTGCTATTTCACGCTTTGTGTAAATCGGGCATAATCCAGCGGTTAGCGATAGATACTTCTATCGCTAACCAG